>JAJXYI010000435.1 GCA_021780625.1 bacterium
GCCCGCGGTTGAAGCAGTCGAAATAGCCGAGGTAGCGCGCGTCGAAGCCGTGGCCGGCAAACCGGGCCGTCAGGGCCGCGACCTTGGCGCTTTTGTGGGTCATCGGCCAAACCCTAGCACAAGTTCCGCTCCTGCGCCGCCCGGGGCGACGGTTGGCTGTGCGGGGCCCGCACTTGCGCGCGTCGCCGACTAGACCGTATTCGACAGGCACGGATCGGTCGTGCCAAACGCCGGCGCGTCCGTTAGTCTCCTTCGATCCAGCAAAATCAAACCTCCATCACCATGCCCACGTCATCCCCACTGCGGCGCTTGCTCGTGCGCCTGATCCTGACCGCGGCCTTCGCGAGCCTGTCCGTCGCCGCCGGCCATGCCGCCGCTGCGAAATCCGATGGCTTTCGACTCACCAGCACGGACCTCACGAACGGCGGGCGCCTGCCCGAGGCCCAAGTTTACAACGGCTTCGGCCGCCATGGCGGGAACCTCTCCCCGCAGCTCTCCTGGAGCGGCGCCCCGGAAGGGACGAAGAGCTTCGTCGTGACGCTCTACGATCCTGATGCTCCGACCGGATCGGGCTGGTGGCATTGGGTCGTGGTCAACATTCCCGCGAACGTCCATGAGCTGGCGCGTGGCGCGGGCAGCGGACTTGCGAGCCTGCCCGAGGGCGCGCTCCAGACCCGCACCGACTTCGGCCATCCCGGCTACGGCGGCGCGGCTCCTCCGGCCGGCGAGACGCACCGCTACATCTTCACCGTGTATGCGCTGAACACCGACAAGCTCGACGTGGCTCCCGACACCGGGGCCGCCGCGGTCGGCTTCATGGTGCATTCCGCGCTTCTCGCCAAGGCGACGCTCATGGTCCGCTACGGACCGTGACGCCTCTGCAGGTCGACGGGGCCGGGTCCGAATGCCGCCCGGACGCATTTGTTTAATCGATACTCGGCGAGCGAATGGAACAGAAGGCAACGAAGGGAACGAAGAACCAGCAGCGTGCCAGAACATCGATTCCGGTTCGGCGATTTCGTGCAATCGCTTGGCTCGGCCTTCTTTGTTATCCTCGTTTTCTTCTGGTAGCTGCGTCTTCCAATCTTATTCGAATACGTCGGTGATTGCCTGGACCTTGGCGCTCTCCCCCACGGGCGGGAGCGAGAAGAGGTCCTCGATCGTGCGCAGGACCGTGTAGTGCGTGATGTGCTCGTTGTAGAGGCCCGGCTTGATGTGGGCGCCGTAAAAAAATGTCGGAATGCGATTCACCGGCGTCATCGCGTCGTCCTCGTCCCAGGTCACGATCAGCAGGCTGTTGTGGGTTTTGGCCCACTCGGCGTAGGCGCCAAGGTTCTCGTGCAGCCAGGTATCGGCCGCCGCGATACTGCCGTCGTGCATGTCGTGCTGCTCGTCGGGAATCACGAAGGCGACGGTGGGGAGGCTGTCGAAATCGCCGTCGGGCCGCGTGGGGAAATGGCCGGCAAAGGGCTGGTTGACCGAGGCGGGGAGCTGGTTCTTGCCGGGGTTGGCCACCTGCCAGTTCACCCACGGGCAGTGCTTGCGCATGTACTCGTTGATGCCTGGGTGGATCGTGTAGTGTTCGCCCTCGAAGCCGGGCGAGGGGAGGCTGTCGGAGTAGGCGGTGAAGGTGTAGCCGTGTGCGAGCAGACTGGCTCCGAGATTCGGGGTGGTGAAGGGCAGGCCTTTCGGCAGGGAGTCGTCGGTGACGCCCTGCAGGGAACCGGAGAAAAGCGCCAGGTAGTTGGGCTGGCTCGGGTGGATCACCGCGTACGATTGCGTGAACGACGCTCCGCCGGCCGCCAGCGCACGCATGGCGGGGGCCGGGCTGTTGGGCGCCATGATCGAGTCCGCCGTGTGGTTCTCCTCGATCACGACCACCACGTGGTCGTAATGCGGCAGGAGGGCGGAGCGCGCCTGAGGCGGAACGTCGTCGGCGTGTTTCAGGCAGCCGGCAAACCCGAGGCAGGCTGCCAGGGTGGCGGCGATCACGAAGCGCGGGAGCGCTGCTGAGGCGCGGGAGGGAGCGGAACCGGAGGGGTGCATGGTCATGGCGGCTTCCTTCGACCGAAGAAACCCCACCCCGCCGGGGCAAGCGTTATCCGGCGCCGTTTCCGCGAAGTCACACGGGGGCCGTGAAGGTGAACCACAGAGACACTGAGGTCACGGAGACTGAATTGGGATACGTTTGGACAAAGGGTCCGGGTAAAGATTTGGTAAGCGGCCAACGTCGAGTCGCTCACATCATTCAATTGACAGGGGCTGCGGTACCTTGATGGGGTGCTGCGTCGGAGCGGGCATCACCAGGCATTCCGCATCGCTCTGAACATCACCATGCGTGCCATTGTATTGCTGTCGCTCGTTCTGATCGCCTGCTCCCGCGTCTGTGCTGCGACGTCTCCGGACCGGGGATTTTACGTGGAGCCCTCTGCCGGCGTTCTCCTCCTGACCGGAGGTTCGGATTACGTGCCCGAACACGACAGTCCGATGCTTGGCATCATGGGAATCAGCCCGGCCCTGCGCACCACGTGCTCGAGGGCGACCGACCTTCAGTCACTGAGATTTGGATACCGCTTCCCTCGAATCTGGTCTTTGGAGGCCGAGGTGGTCCGAGTGGGGTCGTGGAGTCAGCGCGAACGGACCGAGGCCGCGGGCGCACCCATGTACGCCTCGGACATCCTGGATCAACACAGCGAGATCGGAGGGAGCCTGAATGCACTCGCGACTTTTGCGCTAAGGAAACGATGGTCGGTGTATCTGGGTGTCGGTTATGGACTTGTCAGGGACAAAGTCACCACGTCGGGGTACGACTGGATGGTCACGCCGGTTCGCCCGGAATGGGTGAGTGTCGGCACCTTGCGGCAGGCGAAGTTGATCGGTGGGCTCGATCTGAAAGTAACGGAGCGTGTGGACCTGCGCCTTTCCGCGGAGGAACTGTTCCTTAGGCCGCTGGAGACGTATCCGAAACCGAGAATGCTGGCTCTGACGCTCGGGGCGAAGGTCGGTCTGTAGCGCGACGCCGTCGCGCGAATGTCGCATTTTCCCATTTGCGCGGCGTCGCGCTTGTGCCATACCGGCAGCAGTCTCGCAGCCGTTTCACTTTTCCCAGCCTATGAACGTCAAACTTTTCCTCCGCACCGTCCTGTTTCTCGCCATCCTCTTCGTGATGCTCTACGTGGGCATGACGAACACCGGCAACATCCGCTTCCACCTGCCGCTCGTCTGGGACAAGCCCGTCGAGCAGCCCGCGGCCCTGATCTATTTCGCGATCTTCGCGGTGGGTGTCATCGCGGGCACG
>JAJXYI010000246.1 GCA_021780625.1 bacterium
CGGAGGGGTTTTGGAAAGTTGCTTGGAACCGCGCGCTTACTTCTTGCCGCCGCGCTTGAACTTCGACGTGAACTTCTCGACGCGGCCGGCCGTGTCGACCAGGCGCTTCTCGCCGGTGTAGGCCGGGTGAGAGTCCATCGTGACATCGCGGAGCACCACGAAATATTCGGCGCCATCGATGGTCTCCTTGCGGGCGGACTTCATCGTGGACTTGGTGAGGAAACGCTTGCCCGTGGCGACATCGAGGAAGCAAACGTTGTTCAAAGAGGGATGGCCTTCAGCTTTCACGGCGGATGTTCTCCTAAAAAAGGTTATCCTTGGCGCGCCTTGTAGCGCGGCTCGGTCTTGTTAATCACGTAGATGCGTCCCTTGCGGCGAACGACCTGGCAGGCCGGGTGGCGCTTCTTCGCGGATTTGATGGAAGAGACAACTTTCATAAAAAGGGTCAAAACACGTGAGCCGCTTCGCCTTGTCAACGGAAATGTCGACGCAGTTGCAAGGCCTTCTCAGGCCGTCAATTGAAAGAAGGATCATCCGGCTCGCCCACCAGCAGTTTCCACTCGGGGCTGATCCCTCCGAGAACCTGACGCCACAGGTTCACCGTGGGCGGCTGGTCGAGGAGGTCGGGCATCATCGGGGAGACGACCCAGGCGTTGTTGCTCAGCTCGCCCTCGAGTTGCCCTGCTTCCCAGCCGGAATAGCCCACGTAGGCGCGCACCGAAGTCGACTCGTCGAAGATCAACTCCTTGGCATGGTCGAATTCCACGCCGAAATGCAGGCGAAACCCGTCCGCATGACGCTGCCAGGCGACGAGGATGAGCTGGTCGAGCTGCACCGGGCCGCCGGAGAAGACAGGGACCGAGGACAGCGGCCCGTAGGCATAACTCCCGTTGACCTCCCCCAGCCTCTTGCTAAGGGGACGATTCAGCACGACGCCCATCGCCCCCTCGGCGCTGTGCACGGACATAAGCACCACCGTGCGGCGGAAATTCGGGTCGCGCAGCGAAGGATGAGCCAAGAGCAGGGAGCCCGCGAGATTCGCGGGCGGAGGCATTGGCTTCGGCAGGCGCATGGGGGCGAGTATTCCGAGCGGCTCCGGCTTGAACAGTCGAAAACGACCGCGCCCGGCTCAGGTCAGCTGGGTGATCTTCACGCCCGAATCCGTGAGCAGCGGAACGACAAGCGGATCGTTGCTGTAGTCCGACCGATAGCGGATCTCTGCGATGCCCGCCGAGGCCAGGATCTTCGCACAGTTGATGCAGGGGAAATGGGTGACGTACGCCACGCAGCCCTCGACGCTCGAACCGCGCCGCGCGGCGTCGGCAATCGCGTTTTGCTCCGCATGCACCGTCGCCTGCTCGTGTCCGTCGCGCACCCGCGAGACGTGCGGCGTCGACGGAAGGAAGCCGTTGTAGCCCGCCGCGATCAGCCGGTTTTTCCGGTCCCCGCCGCTCACCACCACGCAGCCCACATGCAGGCGATCGCAGGGCGAACGCGTCGAGATCAGCACCGCCGTCGCCATGAAATAATCGTCCCACGAGGGACGCCCGCCAAAACGGCCTGCGGCCTCGGCGATCAGGTCGACGGGAGAGGGATCGGACGAACTCATGCCCCACCGCTAACCGCGTCCGGAAAATAATCCACTCCGATTTCCGCCGCGCCAGACCCGGGCATGGGCTTAAATTAAGCGCGATGGAAGCGATACGAGGGATTGAGAAATCGGCGCCACCGCCGTTTGATTCCTTCCCTCCCTGTCGACCCGCCTTTCCGACCACCTCCTTCAACCATGATCACCCTTGCTGACCTTGCGAATTACTGCGATGCGCGGACGCGCCGGCTCGCCTACAAGGACGCCCCGGGCGCCTTCAACGGACTCCAGCTCGCCAACGACGGGCGCGTCTCGAGGATCGGCGCGGCAGTGGATGCCGGCACCGTCACATTCAGGCGCGCCGCCGAGGCGGGCATCGATTTTCTCATCGTGCACCACGGCATGTACTGGGACATGCCCCGGCCCATCACCGGCTCCGTGTACGAGCGCGTCTCCACGCTCATGAAGGCGAACTGCGCGCTCTACTCCTCCCACCTGCCGCTCGACGGCCACCCGGAAATCGGCAACAACGCCCTGCTCGCGCGCCAGCTCGACCTGGAGCCGTCCCGCCCCTTCCTCGTGCGCGATGGCGAGCCGATCGGCTGGATCGCAGCCCACGAGGGCGCGCGCACCGCGATCCGCGCGAGACTCGAATCCCTCTACCCGCGCGTCATCGCGATCGAGTGCGGCTCCGAGTCGCCGCGCGACGTGGCGTTCTGCAGCGGCAGCGGCAACAGCGCCGTGCCCGAGCTGCGTCCTGTGGGAGTGGATACCCTTGTGACCGGCGAACTGCGCGAGGAATGGTTCACCTACGCCCAGGAAAACCGCCTCAATCTGTACCTCTGCGGCCACTACGCCACGGAGGTCCACGGCGTCCGCGCCCTCGCCACCGAACTCTCCGCCAAGTTCAACCTCCCGTGGGAATGGGTGCCGTCCAACAACCCGCTCTGAGGGGAAGGAAGCGGGGAGCGAGGAGCGGGAATAAATCCGGCAACGCCTTCGGCCGGGGGCGTCGATACGGAGTGGCTGGAACAGAAGCGACGGTGATTGTCGGATCTCGTCGCGGTTTCCAGGCAGTGCTCTTGGCGTGCCGGGTTCAGGCTTCCTGATCGCCAACCACGCCGTCCTGTCCACCTGAACGGCAAACTAAAGCGAGCTTCGTTGCCTTGGGTTGGAACCATTCCCGCTCCTCGCTCCCCGCTTCCCGCTTCCTTCTTTCCAGTTGTCCCCTGCCGCAGAATCCTGTCATTTGCCTCCCAGAAAACCGCCCGCCCCATGACCCAACGCATCGCCATTCTCAACGGACCCAACCTCGACCGGCTCGGGAAACGCGAGCCCGAGGTCTACGGCCACGCCTCACTCGCCAACCTCGAGGCCGCCCTGCGCGCCGAATTCGCGAGCGTCGCCCAACTCGACTTTTTCCAAAGCAATCACGAGGGCGCCCTCATCGACCGGATCGCCAGCCTGGCCGACGCCAAGGTCCACGGTGTCGTCTTCAACCCCGGTGCCCTCACCCATACCAGCGTCGCCCTGCGCGACGCCCTGGCAGGCTCGGGCCTGCGCATCGTCGAGGTCCATATCTCGAACATCTACCGCCGCGAGGAATTCAGGCGGCATTCCCTCACCGCCCCCGCCTGCGTCGGCGTCATCAGCGGGCTCGGTTTCGACGGCTACCACGCCGCTGTCCGCTTTCTGCTCAAAGCCTGATCAGGGACGCCACCGACGCGCCCGAGCGGATTTGGGATTGGATTTTGCCCGCCAATCCTTCTGCTGTCGCTCCTGTCCCGCATGGCCGTTCCCATCCAGCCTTTTCAGGAGCCACGTTGGTTCGTCTGCCACACCAAGCCTCGCTGCGAAAAAAAATTCGTCGCAATGCTTCTGGCCGACGGCTTCACGCATTACCTTCCGCTTGTCCGGAGCGTGCGCAACTACGCGGACCGCAAACGCACCTTCATGAAGCCGCTCTTCCTCGGTTACGTGTTCACCGAGGTCACACCTGAGCGCAAGACGCGCCTGTACCAGCAGGATCTGCTCGTGCGCGCCATCTGGGTCGAGGATCAGCCCCTGTTTCTCCGCCAGCTCGAGGACGTGCGCCGCGTCGTCGACTCGGGCCTCGAGACCACACTCCAGCCGCTGCTCAAAAAGGGCACCCTCGTCCGCATCACCGCCGGCCCGCTCAAGGGTGTCGAGGGCTTCGTCGAAGACCCCAAGTCGCCCCGCGGCGTGATCATCGCCATGGACGTCCTCCAACAGGGCCTGCTCGTCCCCGTTCCTCTCGATCAAATCAAGGTGCTGGTCTGACAGCCGCCCCCGCGCGCCAGATTCCAACCACGGACCGACTCGGCAGGGACGCCGGCAAGGCCGGATTTCCAATCTGGTTTTGCAGTTGGGATCTTTCCGACCCGCCCACCGGCGGAGGCTCGGAACCTTGGCCCGTCCGAAATCGCGATTGTCCCCCCCGGTACGACCACCTAGATCGAGAATGCCATGCCCACCCCAGCCGGCCCCAGCCGGCATCGACTGTTCGCAGTCATTGCCCTCTTTCTGCTCCTAAGCCGCGCTCTCTTCGGCCAGCCCCTCACCGTGCAGCCTGCAAATACCACGGGCATGTACAAGGTCGGCGACACCGCCTCGTGGAACATCTCGCTGAATACAGGAGCCGCCGCCACCGGACTGACTTACACGATCAAATCCGGCGGACTGACCAGCGTCGACTCAGGCTCGCTCACCCTCACGAACGGCAAGGCCGTGCTCTCCGAAAGCGCGTCCAAGCCCGACTGGCTCCTGCTCGAAATCACCGGTAAGGACGGCACGGGGGCGAGTTTCACCGCCGACGGCGGCGCGCTCTTCTCCCCGGAAAAAATCACGGTGTCGGCGCCGCCGCCCGCCGACTTCGACGCTTTCTGGCAGGCCCGCCTCGACGAGCTGGCCCAGGTTCCCGTCAACCCCGTGCTGACCTCCCAGCCCTCGGGCGTGGCGGGCGTGGACTACGCGCTGGTCCAGATGGACAACATCCGGGGCACGCACATCCAGGGGCAGATCGCACGCCCGACCTCCGGCTCGAAATTCCCCGCGCTGCTCATCGTGCAGTGGGCGGGCGTCTATTCCCTGGATCCCACCTGGGTGACCGGCCGCGCGCAGCAGGGCTGGCTCGCCTTGAACATCCAGGCCCACGACATCCACGCCGTGGACGTCGCCTCGTACTACACCGCCGAGGAGAACGGCCCGCTGGCAAACTACTGGGCCCAGGGTAACGAGGATCCGAATACCAGCTATTTCCTGCGCATGTACCTGGCCTGCTATCGCGCGGTCGATTACCTCGCGTCGCGACCCGACTGGGACGGCCGCGTGCTCGTCGTCACGGGCGCCAGCCAGGGCGGGCTCCAAACGCTGCTCGCCGCGAGCATCAATCCGAAGGTCACCGCCGCGCTCGCACTCGTGCCCGCGGGTTGCGACCAGACAGGCCCCGACGTCGGCCGCTCGCCAGGCTGGCCCCAGTGGTATTACCAGACCTGGCTGGGCCAGGACCCGGCGAAGGTGAAGGCCGCCAGCCGCTACTACGACATCTGCAACTTCGTCTCCCGCATCCGCTGCCCCGTCCTCGTCGGCACGGGCCTGATCGACACCACCGTTCCCCCGATCGGTGTCTATGCGGCGTTCAACCAGATCCGCAGCCCCCGCGAGATCATGGCCATGCCCCTCTCCGGCCACAGCACCAACCAAGATGCCTACATCACCCGCTCCGAGGCTGTGCTCTCCCTGCTCAAAACCGGCGCCTCCCCGGGTCTCTCGACCGCCGCCGACGGATCCCTGCGCTGGAAGGTCAGCCTCCCCTCCGCGGCGCCAACCGGCACCTCCTGCGCATCCCCCGTGCTCAACACCGACGGCTCGATCGTCACCGCCCTGCCCGGCGCCTCCCCAGGGACCGTGGAGGCCTACGCGGCCGACGGCTCCCAACGCTGGACCTTCACCGCACCCGCCGCCGTGTCGGGCGCGCCCGCCTGCACCGCCGACGGGAACATCGTCTTCGGCTGCACCGACGGCACGCTCGTGGAGCTCGATTCGTCAGGCTCCAGAAAATGGGAGACCGCTGCCGGCGCCGCCCTCTCCCGCTCGCCCGCCATAGGGCCCGACGGGATCGTCTACGCGACGACGGCGGACGGCGCGCTCCAGGCATTCACCGCGGGAGGCTCCCTGCGCTGGCGCACCGCCCTGGACGGGGGCTCCCCGACCTCGCCGATCATCGGCCCCGACGGCACGCTCTACGCCGGCTCCTCCTCCGGCGCCCTGCACGCGGTCGCGGCCAACGGGACCGAGCAATGGACCTTTGACGCCGGAAGCGCCATCTCGGGTGCGCCTTCGCTCGCCGCCGACGGATCCCTGTATTTCGGAACACAGGACGGCACGGTGTATTGCCTTTCTGGCGACGGGACAAAGCGGTGGTCCGTAGCCGCCGGCGGTGCCGTGCGGGCGACTCCCGTGATCGGACCCGACGGCACGATTTACGCCGGTTCGGCCGACGGGCGCCTCCACGCGATCGCCCCCGACGGAACCCCGCGGTGGGAGTTTCCCTCCGCAACCGCCGCCGCATTCCAGCCGATCGTGTCCAGCGCCGCGGTGCGCGGCGACGGCTCCGTCGTCTTCGGCACGGCGGACGGCCTCGTCGTCTGCGTCGACCCCTCCGGCGCCCAGCGTTGGGCCACGACGGTCGGTGCGGCCTCCGACGCCTCGCCGCTGCTGGCCGACGACGGGACCCTGTTCACCGGCAGTTCGGATGGCAGTCTCTGCGCTCTCACGGGCACAGAAGCCCCGCTGCTCGCCGATTGGATGCAGGTGCGCCGCGACGCCCACCACCACGCCTGGCAGCCCATGGGACGCTCCCCGGCGGGCGGCGGCAGGCTCACCGCACTCTCCGTCCGCGCCGAGCCCGGTACCGGCGCGGGCGCCCTCGTCGCCGGCTTCATCGTCGGCGGGCCAGGAACGCGTTTCGTCCTCCTGCGCGCCGTGGGTCCCACCCTCGCCAAGTTCCAAGTCGCCGGCGCAATGACGGATCCCTTCCTGACTCTCTATCAGGGGACCTCGCCCATCGCGACCAACGACGATTGGAGCACGCAGGCCAACGCCGGGCTCATCGCGTCGACCGCCGCGGCAGTGGGTGATTTTCCACTCCCGGAAGGCAGCAAGGATGCAGCGCTGCTCACTAATCTCGGCGCGGGGCTCTATACCGCCTACCCACTCGGGCAGGGACGGGCGACGGGGATCTCCCTCCTCGAACTCTACGACGCTGGAGGCACCGGCACGAGCGCCTTCACCGGCCTTTCAGCCCGCAATCAGGTGGGCACCGGCGCGCAAATCCTCGTCGTCGGCTTCATCATCTCGGGAGGGCCTCGCTCGCTCGTCATCCAGGGGATCGGACCGAACCTCGCCAAGTACCTCAGCCCCGTGCTTACCGATCCTGTGCTCCGGCTGTACCAGGGCACCCAGCTGATCGCGGAAAACAACGACTGGGGCTTGAGCTCAGACCCGGCCCTGCTCTCCGACGCAGCCAAATCGGTCTACGCCCAGTCCCTTTCCCCCGGCAGCAAAGACGCCGCCCTCGTCGTCACGCTGCCGTCCGGTCTGTATTCGGTCGAACTTCTCGGCAATAACGGCCTCACCGGCCCGGGCATGATCGAGGTCTACGCCCTACCCTGAGCCGCCGGCCCCCCCGCCCCCCTTTCCGACCGTCCATCTTTTTCCTCGTCCAAGCAGGAGGGGGTTTTCAATCTCTCCGGCAAATGTCGTTTCCCACTCCTCCCGCGATCCTCGCCTCCCACGATTTGCGTGCGGCCGATCTCGAGTCCCGTGCCGACCAGTCCCTCCTTCAAACCTACGCCTGGATGCAGCTGTCGCGGACGGTCGACAACCGCATCCTCGAACTGTTTCGCCAGGGCCTGATCAAGGGGACCGTCACCGGCGGACAGGGTCACGAAAGCCTCATCGTCCCCCTTGCACTCCTCGCCGACAAGGCACGCGACGTCGTGTCGTTTTCCCATCGCGGGCTCGGCGGACACCTCATCTGGTCCGATCATCTCTGCACGCACCTCAACCAGTATTTCGCCAACGCCGAAAGCCCCACCCGCGCCCGCGAAGGCAATGTGCACCACGGCGATCCCGCGCACCGCTCGCTGCCGATGATCAGCCACCTCGGCGCGATGCTGTCCTGCGTCGCCGGCTCCACCGACTCCCAACGCCGCAAGGGCATTCCCGCCGTCGGCTTTGCCTTCCTCGGCGACGGCGGTTCGAGCACAGGCGACATCCATGAGTCGCTCAATCTTTCGGCCCTGCTGTCCCTGCCCGTCATCTTCATCATCGAAAACAACGGTTACGCGTACTCCACGCCCACCCGCGAGCAGTACCCCGCCGGCGTCGAACTCTGGCAACGCGCCGCTGGCTACGGCATCCGCGGACTCAAGCTGGACTGCGCCGACCCGGAGCAGGTCCTGCGGTTTTTCTCGAAGCTCATCGACGAGACGCGAGCCAATCCCCGGCCCGTGCTCGTCGAGGCGCGCACGCTGCGCCTTCGGGGCCACGCCGCCTACGACACCGGCGACTACCTGCCCCCGGGCGAGGCCGAGGCCATCGCCGCCGCCGACCAGCTCACCGCCTTCCGCGCCCGTCTCGTCGCCGCGCATGGAGCCGACAGGATCGGCGCCATCGACGCGGAACTGTCCGCCTTCATCGAGTCGTGCATCCAGCGCACGCTCGGCGTGCCGCGCCCCGCGCCCGAGGGCATGGAACTCGGCCTCTACGCCCCCGAAGTCACTCCCGCTCCCTGGTCTCCGTCGCTCGCCCCCCACGGTGCCGCGCCAGAGAAACCCGAGCTGCTCGGTTTCGCCCAGGCCCTCAACCGAGCCCTGCGCAAGATCCTCGCCGAGCGTCCCGAGTCCCTCGTGCTGGGCCAGGACATCGCCACCTACGGAGGCCCCTTCAAGGTCACCGAGGGCCTCTTCGCCGAATTCGGCCGCTCGCGCGTGCTCAACACGCCGCTCGCCGAAAGCGCCTGCACCGGCTACTCCCTGGGCCTCGCCGTCAACGGCCACCGCCCCATCATCGAATACCAGTTCGCCGATTTCTCCACCGAGGCCACCACCCAGGTCGCCCTCAACGCCGCCACCTTCCACTTCCGCTCCGGCGCACGCGCCCCCCTGGTCTTGCGCCTGCCCTGCGGCGGCGGCCTCACCTTCGGCTCCTTCCATTCCCAGGAGCTCGAATCGCTGTTCCTGTCCATGCCCGGGCTCAAGGCCCTCTACCCAAGCACGCCCCAGGACGCCTTCGACGCCCTGCTCGCCGCCTTCGAGGACGACAACCCCGTGCTGCTGTTCGAGCACAAGGCGCTCTACCGGCGCGGCAAGGCGCTCGTGTCGTGGAATCCCAACTACCGCGACGTGTGGAAGCCCAGGCGGCTGCGCGAGGGCGACTACGCCACCGTCGTGACCTACGGTGAGATGGTCCACCTCGGCGCCGAACTCTGCCAGTATTTCTCCTCCGAGTACGGGCATGAATTCGAGCTGTTCGACCTGCGCGCCCTCTCCCCGCTGCAGTTGGGCGACATCGAGGCCTCCCTCGCCCGAACCCACCGGCTCATCGTCCTGCACGAGGGCCGCCGCACCCACGGCTTCGGCGCCGAACTCGTCGCCCGCCTCACCGAGAAGCTGTTTTTCTCGCTCGAGGCGCCACCCCTGCGCATCACCGCCCTCGACCTGCCCGTCCCCTTCGCCCCCGAGCTCGAGCAGGCCTACCGCCCCACCTTCGACAAGGCCATCGAGCAAATCGCCGCCTGGATCGGCTGAGCCCGCCCCCCCGTCCATGCCCTCCTCGAAACGCAGCGCCCGCCCGCCCACCCGCCTCCCCTGGGGCGCCATCCGGCTTTTCGCCATGGATGTCGACGGCGTGCTCACCGACGGCACCGTCACCATCCTGTCGACCGGAGGCGAGGCGAAGCGCTTCTCGATCCTCGACGGCATGGGCCTGGTCCGCCTGCAACGCGCCGGCATCGCCATCGCCTGGATCAGCGGACGCGCCTCCGAAGCCACCACCCTGCGCGCCCGCGAACTCAAGATTCCCCACCTCATCCAGGGCCGCACCGACAAGCTCCAGGCCCTCAAGGACCTCGCCGCCTCCCTCGGCCTCGAGCCCCGCCAATGCGCCTACATGGGCGACGACGACATCGACGCCCCCGCCATCGCCTGGGCCGGCCTGGGCGTCGCCCCCAAGGGAGCCATCGACGCCGCCCTGCACGCCGCCCGCTTCGTGCCCTCCCGCCCCGCCGGCCTGGGCGCCGTGCGCGAGGTCTGCGACCGCATCCTCGCCGCCCTGCCCGTGGCGCCAAATCCCTGACCGCCCCCCATGCCCCGCCCTCCCTCAGGAGCAGCCCGCCCGCTCGCCATGGCCGCCGCCGCACTCGCCGCAGCCCTGTGCGCGCACCCCGCCGCCGCCCCCATCGAGGCCAACGCCCCCCTTAAACACTTCGCCCTGCCCACCTTCACCCCGGAAGGCTACCGCTCCCTCCTGCTCCACGGCGACGAGGTCCGCATCACCGACGCACAACACATCGAGGTCTCCCAAATGCAGCTCACCCAGTTCGACGGCAAGCCCGACAACCACGTCGACACCGTCTTCATCAGCTCCCTCGCCACCTTCTTCCCCAACCGCCAGTTCGCCGAAGGCAGCCACGGCGTGCGCATCATCCGCGACGACGTCGAGATGTCCGGCATCCGCTGGACCTACGACAACCTCAAGAAAAAGGTCGTGATCGACGGCTCCGTGCGCGTCACTTTCCGCGGTCAACTCGACTCCATCCTCAAATGATACGCCCCGCCGCCCTCCTCCTGCTCGCCGCCCTCCTCGCCGCTCCGGCCGGGCTCGCAGTCGCCGCCGACACCGATTCCGGCGTCCCCACAGAGATCACCTGCGACCATTTCGAGGGCGTTAGCACCGACTCCGAGATGACCACCGTGCTCACCGGCAACGTCATCGTCACCGGCACCGACTTGCGCATCACCTGCGACCGCCTCGAGGTCGTCTCCTACCGCTCCGGCCCCAAGGAGGACCTCCTGACCCACCGCAACCGCTTCAAATCCCTCATCGCCACCGGACACGTCCGCATCGTCCAGGGCGACCGCGAGGCCACCTGCGGGCGCGCCGTCGTCCTGCCCGGTGAGAACCGCATCACCCTCACCGACGAGCCCACGGTCGTCGACCGCAAGTACAACGTGACGTACTACGGCCAGAGCCTCGAGCTGCTGCGCGGCGAGCGCCGGGTGCATGGCGAAAAGGTGCGGTTCGTCGCTCCGCCCCTCAAGGATCTCGGCTTCGACAAGGACCAGACCCTCACCCAGCCCGCCCTCTCCAAATGAGCGCCGCCGCCCCCGATGCCGCGCCGGCCCCGGCGCCCGCCGCCCACTCCGAGATCCTCACCGAGGGCCTCGTGAAAACCTACGGTGCGCGCAATGTCGTCGACGGCATCAATCTGAGAATCGGCGCCGGCGAGATCATCGGCCTGCTCGGCCCCAACGGCGCCGGCAAGACCACCACCTTCTACATGATCGTCGGGCTGGTGCCCGCGTCCGCCGGCCGCGTGAAGCTCGACGGCCGCGACATCACAGGCCATCGCATGCACAGGCGCGCCCGCCTCGGCATCGGCTACCTCCCCCAGGAGCCCTCCATCTTCCGCAAGCTCACCGTCGAGGAGAACATCCTCGCCATCGCCGAGGCCGTCGGCATGCGCCGCGCCGAACGCGCCGCCTGCGTCCAACGCCAGCTCGAGGAGCTCAATCTCCTCCACGTCGCCAAACAGAAGGCCTTCACCCTCTCCGGAGGCGAACGCCGCCGCCTCGAGATCGCACGATCCCTCGTCACCAAGCCGAAGTTCCTCCTGCTCGACGAGCCCTTCGCCGCAATCGACCCCATCTCCGTCGCCGAAGTCCAGAAGCTCGTCGTCCAGCTCCGCGCACGCGGAATCGGCATCGTCATCACCGACCACAACGTCCGCGAGACCCTCCGCATCGTCGACCGCGCCTACTGCATCAAGGACGGCAAGGTGCTCTTCGAAGGCACCTCCGACGAGCTCATCAACAACCCCCGCGTCCGCGAATTCTACCTCGGGAAAGATTTCGACCTTTGACACCCGCCCGGCACGCTCTCCGCACCGTCGCCCCTCCCCAAGCCCTCCCGCCCCATGCAGAAAGCCATCAACGGCATCACCGTCGCCCATTTCTACGAGACCTACCGCGAGAAGCTGAAGATGGACCTCGTCGTCGGTGAGGACGGCCTGCACCGGCTCATCCGCGAAGGCTCCATCAACCGCCCGGCCCTCGCGCTCACGGGTTTTTTCAAGTATTTCGCGAACAAACGCATCCAGGTGCTCGGCGCCGCCGAGATGACCTACCTGAAGACCCTCGATCAGAAGCAGCAGATCGACATCCTCGACACGATGGTCCGGCGCCACGCCATCCCCTGCCTGGTGCTCACCCGCAATTTCCAGCCCACCCACCCCATGCTCGCCGTCGCGGAGGAGCGCCGCCTGCCCATCTTCCGCACGCCGATGATCACCATGAACTGGGTGAACCTCGCAACGCTGTGCATCGACAATGAGTTCGCCCCCTCCACCACCGAGCACGCCACCACCCTCGACGTGAAAGGCGTCGGTGTGATGCTCCGCGGCACCTCCGGGGTCGGCAAAAGCGAATGCGCCCTCGCCCTCATCGAACGCGGCCACTCCCTGGTCGCCGACGACCTCACCGTCATCAAGCTCCTCGACGAGCGCGAGCTCATCGCCTCCAGCCGCGAGCTCAACCGCGGCTACATGGAATGCCGCGGCATCGGCATCATCAACATCGCCGAGATGTTCGGCATCAAGAGCGTCCGCCTCGAAAAGCGCATCGACCTGGTCGTCTCCCTCCACGAATGGACCCCCGACGTGCTCGAGGAGCGCACGGGGCTCGAGGAAAATTATTACGAGATCCTCGGCCTGCGCGTGCCGCACGTCGAGCTGTACGTCCGACCCGGCCGCGACATCGCCCGCCTCGTCGAGGTCGCCTCCCTCACCCTCGCCCTCAAGCGCATGGGCCACGATTCCGCCAAGGAGTTCAACGACCGCCTGATCGAGTACATGGCCAGCCAGTCCACGAACATCACC
Source organism: bacterium (assembly GCA_021780625.1). The sequence goes on from JAJXYI010000246.1 coordinate 12,768, forward strand.
CACACCATCAAGCCCGTCGAACGCGAGGAGCGCTCGACCGAGAGCTGACCCCCTTATCATGTCAACCCGTGCCGACGGCCGCCGCGCCGACCAACTCCGCCCCATCACCTTCGAGCCCAACATCGCCCCACACGCGTCCGGCTCCGTTCTGGTCTCCTTCGGCAGCACGAAGGTCATCTGCGCCGCCACCGTCGAGCCCAAGGTCCCCCTCTGGATGAAGCAGCAGGGCGTGCGCGGCGGCTGGCTCACCGCGGAGTATTCGATGCTCCCCTACAGCACCCTCGACCGCAAGCAGCGCGACATCTCGAAGGGCAAGGCCGACGGCCGCACCATCGAGATCCAGCGCCTCATCGGCCGCGCCCTGCGCGCCATCATCAATCTCGACAAGCTCGGCGACAACACGCTGTGGATCGATTGCGACGTCCTCCAGGCCGACGGCGGCACCCGCACCGCCTCCATCACCGGCGCCTACCTCGCCGCACGCCTCGCCGTCCAGAAGCTCATCGACGAGAAACGCATCTCCGAAAACCCCCTCACCGACTCCGTCGCCGCCGTCTCCGTCGGACTGCTCGGCGACCGCGAGTTGCTCG
>JAJXYI010000596.1 GCA_021780625.1 bacterium
CTCGCTCGAGGAGCTCCGGTCGCTGTTCGAATTTCTCCTTCCGGGCTACCTGGGGCAGGTGCCCGGGGGGCTTCGGGCGGAAGACCGCCAGTGGCACGACGAGCGCCTGATTGCCCGGACCGCGGCGTACATCCTGAGGCGCACCAAGCGCGCGGTGGCGCCCGAGCTGCCCGAGAAGATCGAGCAGACAGTCTGGTGCGAGCCTTCGGATGAGCAGCGCGCGCTGTACGACTCGCTGCGTCAGCGCGGCGAACAGGAACTCTACGACCTCGAGGCCTCCGGTGCAGGCGAAGCCCGCCTGCGCTTTGCGATGCTCACCCAGCTGCTGCGCCTCCGGCAGGTGTGCTGCGACCCAAGACTCCTGGACGCGGGTCGCGGCGTGGCCTCGGCCAAACACGAGGCGTTGCTGGAGCTGGTGCAGGAGGCGGTCGACGACGGCCATCGCATGCTGATCTTTTCCCAGTTCTCGTCCGCGCTTCGATTGCTTCGCGAGGACCTCGAGTCCGAGGGCGTGGCCACCTGTTACCTCGACGGATCGATGCCCGCCAAGGCGCGCCAGGCGGAGGTGGACCGTTTCCAGGGCTCTCGGGATGTGCCGGTCTTCCTGCTCTCGCTGAAGGCGGGTGGCACCGGCTTGAACCTTACCGGCGCCGACACGGTCGTGCACCTGGACCCCTGGTGGAATCCCGCCGCGGAGGCGCAGGCCACGGATCGGGCCCATCGCATCGGGCAGACGCGCACGGTGACGAGTCTCAAGCTGATCTGCTCGGGGACGGTGGAGGAAAAGGTGCTGGCGCTCCAGGCTGAGAAGCGTGCGCTCCTGGCGAATGTCTTCGAGGCCAGCGACGCGGCGGCGTCACGGCTCAATCTGGCGGACCTGCGTGCCCTGATGACGTCGTGAGATCGGAGGCATCCGCAAGTCTGGGATTGGCCGGAGCGGCCCGCCCGCTCAGCATGCAAAGTCATGAGCAACTTCATCCCCACGCGCGTCTGCAGCCGGTTGGAAAAGGCGGCCCACGCCGCGGCAGCCCACGCGTACGCCCCGTATTCACGATTTCGGGTCGGGGCCGCCGTGTGGGCGGGATCGGGACGAGTCTACGGGGGGTGCAATGTGGAAAACGCCTCCTACGGCCTCTGCAATTGTGCCGAACGGACCGCGGTATTCTCCGCGCTCGCGGCGGGTGAGAGGACGATCAAGGCGGTCGTGGTGTACACGCCGACCAACAAGCCGACCACGCCTTGCGGCGCGTGCCGGCAGGTGATCAGTGAGTTCGGCCCGAGCGCCGCAATTCTGTCGGTCTGCGATTCCTCCGCCCGGCTCGAGACGACCCTCGAGGCGCTGCTGCCGACGGCGTTTGGCGTGGTGAACCTCAAGCCGAAGAGACGACGTTGACGCCGGCAGCCGGCGCGGAATCATTTCCGTAGTGGAACGACGGCGACGCAGGGACCGGGAGGGAGTTGAAGCGTTGAATCGGAGCCCACCCCGGAGGTGAAACGGGCCGGATACAGGCCGCGCCCGAAATAGTCGTCCCCCAGGTTCTCTGCCGGGTGGTTCGGCCGGTTTTTGAGGATCAATTGCCGCCGTTCGAGACGGTCGTTCCCGAGGTCACGGTCGGGGCCGGCGTGGTAGTGGCGTTGTTTCCGAGGAAGGCCTGCCGCATCATCTGTTGCATCTGATGCTGGGCCTGCTGCTCGTTCTGGATTTGCTGAAGTGCCGCGAGCTGGTCGGAGCTGAGCAGGCCCTGCGCCTGCTGGACGGCGCTTGAATTCACGGGAGCGGGCTGGACGGGGGCGCCCATCGCCATCGCCACCATCGCGCGATTGTCGAGATTCGTGTTCTTTTGCTGAGACGTGGACGTGCTGAGGATCGACACCAGCTGCTGGCTCTGGTCGGGCGTGAGTGGAGTGGCGGTGTAGCTCAGACGCTGGGCGAGTTCACTGACGGTGGCCTGCTGCGGGAGCGTCTGTTCGTACTGCTGATACTGGGCGTAGGCGGCGTCGCCGATCGATTGCTGGATGGAGGCGTCGGCCTGGGCGCTCGTCTGCTGGATCATGGACTGGACGGCGGCTCGGTTCTGCGGCCCGAACATGCCCTCGGCGCGAGCGCTGGCCATCACGTCCTGGATGGCGGACTGCTTTTGCGCGAGCAGGGCCTTGAACTGCTGCAGGGCCTGCGGTGGAAGCTGGAGGGCCTTGAAGAGGTTGGCGTAGCGACTCTCGATCTGGCCGTTGATGCGGACCTGCTCGAGCTGCTGAAACTGGGGCGAGGCGGTCACCTTCCGAAAGGCGTCGGCGCGGGCCTGCCAGCGGCCGCGGCGGAAGTCGCGGTTGCCTTGGGTATCGTCGGAAGTTGCGGGTGCCTCGACTCCGGCGGCCTCGGGACGGGGGCGTGCGGAGAGTTGGGATTCCAGATCGGAAATTCGGCGATTGGCCTGGCTGGTGATCCGTGCGTTGTCGGAAATCGTGGCGCGCAGGCTGGCGAGCTGACGGTATTGGTACCAGCTCAGCGCGGAGGTTCCGAGCAGGGCGAGGCAGAGGAGGGCGACGAGGGCGTTCCTTGGACTGTTCATGGCGTGTCGGGGTCGGGTGTGTCCCGCCCAGAAGATCGGACCTGGGCGGGTCGAGCCTAGGGACGCCGCGGGGCCCTGCGAGGTTTCGGCGCAGGACGCGCCCTAGCGCGGAGGGAACTCGAAGTCGGCTTTGGACTTCGTCTTCGACAGCACGAGATAGGCGCTGAACTTGGAGCCTCGCTTGGAAACGAAGCCCTCGATCAATTCGGTGCGCCCATTCTCGAGCAGCCGCTTGGCTTCCTCGAGGGGAATCTGCTTTTGGCAGATTTCGCGCTTCATCTCGAAGACGATGCGGTCGCCGTTCGCGCCCGGTTTGCGGACGAGGTACACGTCGGGTGTCTCGAGAAATTCGCCGCCGGAGTGGACCTTGCTTTCGCCGTGCGAGATGGCCTTGGAGAGGTCCGGGGGCGTCTTTTCCCGGCGCTGGCGGCCCGCGCCGCCCTCTCCCGGCTTCCCCTTGCTCTCGCGCGGCGGAAACTCCCAGGTGATACGGGCGCCCTGGCGGACCAGGAAGGCGTCGAAGGGACGGCCACGTTTGGAGATGAATCCCTGGACGAGCTCGGTCTTGCCCTCTGTGACGAGACGGATGGCCTGTTCGCGCGGGATGGCCTTCTGGCACATGAGCCGGCCGACTTGGAATGCGATCTTCCAGCCTTCGCCGTCCTTTTCCCTCAGCACGTAATTGGTGGCCGCCTCGCAGAGTTCGGCGCCGGTCGCGG
>JAJXYI010000484.1 GCA_021780625.1 bacterium
CATTCCGCGCGCGTAGGCGGCCGAGGTCGTCCCTTGTCATTTGCCGATCCACTCCGCACGGTGGACGACTGTCATGTCCATGAGCTCCGATCCTGCCCCTCACGACGTCCACGCGTTCTCCGACAGCGAACGGGAGGCGGTCTATCACGCGATCTACTCGCGTCGCGACGTGCGGAGCCAGTTCCTACCCAAGCCGGTGCCGGTCGACGTCCTGGGGCGCATCCTGCACGCCGCACACCATGCGCCCTCCGTCGGCTTCATGCAGCCCTGGAACTTCATTTTGGTTGAATCCCCGGAGACGAAGCGTCGCGTTCACGAGGCCTTCGAACGGGCGAATCGCGAGGCGGCCGAGAAATTCGCGGGCGAGCGGCAGGACCTGTATCGGAGTCTGAAGCTCGAAGGCATCCTCGAAGCGCCCATCGGCATCTGCATCACCTGCGACCGCGGACGGACGGGCCCCGTGGTGCTCGGCCGAACGCACATGCCGACCATGGACCTCTACAGCAGCGTTTGCGCGGTGCAAAACCTGTGGCTGGCGTCGCGGGCTGAGGGACTCGGCATGGGTTGGGTGAGCATCTTCAGCCCGGAGGTGCTGCAGGAAGCGCTGGGCATTCCAAGCCACATCACCCTGATCGGGTATTTCTGCCTTGGGTACGTCAGCGCCTTCAAGCCGAAGCCCGACCTCGAGACCGTAGGCTGGCTGCCGCGCACGAAGTTGGAGGATCTCGTCTTCTTCGAGCAATGGGGTCGACGGGACGGCGCGCACCCGCTGTCCCCCTGCCTCATCCCTCCGGGGCAATAACCCAGCCGCGCGACTCCCGGGCGGCGGCCGCCCCTTGCGAATCCGCTCGCCCCTCATAGCTTGCACCCAAGCCATGCCGAACCCTCGACCCGCCCCCGCGCCATTGGATCATCGCTACCGCACCGAGACGGGAGGCTGCCCGATCGAAGCCGCCTTCGATCTGCTGGGCGGACGGTGGAAGGGACTCCTACTGTGGCGACTATGTGACGGCCCTCGCCGGTTTCACGAACTGCGCCGCTCGTTGCCGCACATCTCCCAACGGATGCTCGTGCGGCAGTTGCGGGAGCTGGAGCACGACGGCCTGGCGACCCGCAGCGTCGAGGCCGGCGTGCCGCCGAAGGTCGTCTATGCCGCCACCGAGTCCGCCCTCGCACTTGGTCCCGTCATGGAATTGCTGCGCGATTGGGCGGCCCGGCACCTGGGTATCGCCGCAGAAAAGAAGAAGCCCCGGAAGCTTAGCGTCGAATCACGACCTTCCCGAAGTGCTTCCCCGACGCGAGGTGCTCGTAGGCTGCCGGCACCTCTTCGAACGGGAACACACGGTCGATGACCGACCTGAGTCGCGCCTGCGCGATCGCCCGGTTCATCGACTCGAACATCGCGACGGAGCCGACCGAGATCCCCTGAATCCGGACGCCCTTGCGCAGGATCTGGCCGGTCGACACCGGTCCCTCGAAACCCTCGAGCACTCCGATGAGTGCGACCGTGCCGCCAAAACGTGCGGCTTGCACAACCGCGTTGAGGCCCTTGCCTCCCACGACATCAACCGCCAGGTCCACGCCGCGTCCACCCGTCAGCGAGAGTACGCGCTCCGGCCAGTCGGCGTGCGTGCGGTAGTTGAGCGTCTCATCTGCGCCAAGCGCACGGCCACGTTCGAGCTTGGCATCGTCGCTCGAGGTGAGGATCACCCTGGCGCCGGCGAGCTTCGCAAACTGTAACGCGAACAGCGAAACGCCACCGGTCCCCAGGATGAGCACGGTGTCACCTGGCTTCGTATCATGCGCGACGAATACGGCATTCCAGGCCGTCACCGCCGCGCAAGGCAGCGCAGCCGCCTCTTCGTCGGTCAGGTGAGCGGGCACTGCAACCACGCCTGTCTCCGGAAGTGCCACGTAGTCGGCCAATATGCCGTCCACGGCACCGGCGCCGAGCGCCCACTCCGAGCCTTCGCGGGTCAGCTCACCGTCGAGCCATTTGGGACGGAAGGCACCGGCCACGCGGTCGCCTACTTTCCACCGGGTCACGCTCGCGCCGACCGCGACGATCGCGCCGACTCCGTCCGAGGCGGGAATCGTCGGGCGGGGGCCCGCGGCAACGCCATAATTTCCGCTCCGGATCAGCAGGTCGCGGTAATTGAGCGACGCTGCGCTCAATTTGAAGAGGACCTCGCCGGCCCGCGGCTGAGGAGTCGGACGATCGACGAGTTCGAGGCCGGCAGTTGTGCCGCTCGAGAGTTGCCAGGCTTTCATGGTGGTGTTCATGGCCGCACACTAACATCGAACTTCGTTTCGCGCCGTAGTCCCAATTCCGTCCCCAGGTGACAGAATTGGCACCACGGATCTCGCAAAGAGCGGTCGCCGTGAAATCGGCTTCAGTACTCGAAGTCGTTCAAGCGCCAACTTTATCCTTTCGTCGCGGGCGGGCATCGGCAAATCTCACTAAACCTGCGAACCAGCCAGCCTCGCAGCCAATCCCTCAGCACCCGCCCATCAGCCTGATCAGCTTGGGCGCCTGCAGATGGGCTCGTTAACTTCGTCTCCCCCAGCCATGCCCTCATTCACGTCGTCTTGCGTCCATGCTTCCGCCGCACGCCCTGTTCAGGCATTCCCGCCCCGGGGGACGCGTTGGTTCCCGCGCGCAGCCCGGGTCTTTGCCACTGGCACAGCGCTCCTGTTCGCCTGCAGTCTCCAGAAATTGACCGCACAGACCACGGTGACGACCGATGTCACAGTCTCCAACAATGGCACTTACACATTCCCCGATCTCACCACCGTATCCGGCGCCAAGGTCACACTAGGCACCTCATCGACCCTGACCTGGAGTGGTGGCGGAAACCTCACCGGCTGCACGGTCTCTGGCGCGCTAGGATCGTCGATGATTCTCGGGGCGAACACGACGTTGACGCTCGATTCGGCGACGTCGGCCACCGGCTCACTTTCCTTTAAGGATAACAATCAGGGGGCAACCCTCATCAATGCCGGCACCCTGACCATACAAAACACCCCAGGCATTGCCGTTCAGACCTTCACAAATCAAGGCACCTTGAGCTTCTCGGGTGATGTTGTCTCCGCCATCGGAGCCAACGGCGTGGCGTCCACATTTCAGAACTCCGGGACGGTCAGCGTCGATCGCACGTTTCTGAACGTCTACAGCGCATTCAAGAATACCGGGACGCTGACCGTGACGAACAACGGAGTAATCTTCCTGCTCGGATCGGAGAAAACAGCCGATTTGGGCTCGATGACGATCACGAGCCCCGGAAGCATTATCCTGGAGGGTTCGCTCGACAATTCCAACGCCACGCTGAATCCCCCCTCGGGCGGGAGCTATGACGTGGAGAATGCGACGATCACGGGCGGCACGATCTCCAACGGCGCAATCACACTCGGCACCGGAGACAGCGTGACACTCGCCGACGCCAGCTATTCCGGGGACTTGAGCCTCGGGACAAACGCAAGCGTGACTCTAAAGGGCAGCGCCGATTTCACCGGGACCAACCTGGTGCTGGGAATGGGTGCAAACGTGACCTGGGATCAGGCAACCACGCTGGCCGGACGGACCATTACGATAGGTTCCGGAGCGGGTCTTATCTCGAATGGTTCGATGACAATTGCCGCCAACACGACAATCACCGGTTCGCCATCCCTGACTGCACACGGTTCCGGCACCTCGGTGACAAACTACGGCCAGATTGCAGGCACCAGCGACGGCGGAACTCTATCGGCGACGACGTTCATCAACGAAGGCACGATCACAGCGAAGAACCTCGGCGATCTTTCGCTCGGTTCCGTTGGCGCCGGAACGTCTTTCAAAAATGACACCGGCGGCACGATCATAGCCGATGGAGGCACCATCCAATTAACCGGCGACTTCTCGAATCTCGGCCGAATCTACACGACATCAAACGGCGGCACGATACGCCTCTCCACGAACAGCACCTCCGGCTTTGGATCGATCGACGTCTCGGCGGGAGGAGCCGCGATGATCACTTCCATCATCGATAACACCGGCCTTACGCTGAACCCGCCCGCCGGAGGCAAGTTCGTGCTCGCCGGAGGAGGCATCAAGAACGGGACAGTGGCCTCGGGCGCACTCACCTATTCCGGCCCCAGTTCCATGCTCGATGGCGTCTCCGTGCTCGACGACTGTGTGCTGCCAGCCTCCTCCGAATTGATGCTCATCGACGGGTCTTCGTTCAGCGGCAGCAACATCTCGCTGGGCCAGAACGCCTCATTTCGCTGGCTGCAGAGCGGTCAGCTGACAGGGAAGTCCATCACCATGGCTCTCACGAGCGCCTTCAGCGTGGGCCGCTACAACAATGAGGGAGGATCACTGACCTTGGATCCTGCCACCACGATGAACGGCGCGATCACGTTCACCAGCAATTCCGACAGCACGATCACGAACAACGGCACCATCACGCATGTATCGGGTACCGGACTGATTTACGGATATCCCTTCACGAACAACGGCACGATCAAAGTCACTTCCTCTACCCTCGAGATTGGAAGCAGCTATGCGCAGGGAGCCAACCTACCCAATTCCACCTTCGTCAACAACGGTACCGTTATCTCCGACGGCGGCACTCTGGAGATCGGCACCGGATTCAGCGGCGTGGGAAGTGTGAAGGCGATCAACCGAGGAGTTGTCTCATTCCAGGGGGCGATCACGACTGGAAACATTTCCAATGTGAGCGCGGACTCGATCAGCCACATTCAAATCTCCGGGACGCTCGATAACAGCAACGCAACCTTACATGCCCCCTCAGGAGGCACCTATGAACTCGATGGCGGCACGATCAAAGGTGGCACCATCAGTGCTGGAGCCGTCACATTCGGCGCCTTGGGAGGCACGATCGACGGAGCCCAGCTTGGCGGCGCCATCACCGTCCCCTTACACACCTCGATCACGCTGACTGGCGGCGTTAATGTGTCCAATCAATCGATCTCCTTGGGCAGCGGGGCATCGCTCACTTTTAATCAACCACTACCCTACCTGACCTCCAACATCGTTTACCTCGCGGGGGGATCCACGCTCACCCTCACGACGGGTTCATTGACGCTCGACAACCAGTCGACGCTTAGTGGATACGGCCAAGTGATTTTAAACGATCCTAAGGCAATATTCTCGAATTACGGAAATATCGGGAGCCAGGGCTCATCGCTCAAGATATCCGCATCGGCTATGGTCAACGGCGGGAAAATAATGCTCGGGGACAATAACAGCATCTCTGCGAATTGCCCGATCTCACTGGGTGGCACCGTCAATCTCGAAGGAGGAACACTTGGTTCGACCAAGGGCATAGAAATATCCGGTACGGTATTTTCGGACGGTGGCACCCTCACCGCAGGCAGCGGGGTGACAATCGATCAAAATGCCTACTTCGGGGGTGATGGAACAATCAATGGCGATCTAATTCTCAGCGGCGGTACCCTAGACTTGGGAAAGATGGGCGGCGACCTGCGGGTCAGCAACGGATCGCTCAAAGTCGCAAGTCCCTCCACCCTCAAATTGACCATCCTCCGCTCATACGCGGAAATCCTCAACTTTCTACAGCCCACGGGTGATATCGACATCGGCCAGGGGAAGCTGACTCTTGCCCTCGTACTCGAAGATGTGCCGCAAACAGGATTCTCCGTTAAAATAGTCAGTGTGCCAGCAGGAACCCAATTCAGTGGAACCTTCAGCAACGCCCCAACCACGGGCTCCCAGATTACGGCGAATTACAGCGGCACCACCTACACGTTTCGCGTCGACTACGACAGCAGCGGAGTGACGTTGACTTACGTCGCCACCCCATCCGGATCCACGCCGTCCGCACCGAGCATCTCTACCCAGCCCCAAAACACCTCCGTGAACCAGGGGGCTTCGGCTACGTTCTCGGTCGTCGCCGCGGGAGTTCCCGCGCCCACCTATCAATGGCAAAAGAGCGGGGTCGACATACAGGGAGCCACCAATTCGTCCTACACGATTGCCGCAGCCTCGCCCTCGGATGCCGGATCCTACGATGTCGTGGTGAGCAACAGCCAGGGCTCGGTGACTTCTGGCTACGCAGAGCTTTACATCAACCCCGCTACCGCCGCGCCGACCATCAGCCACCAGCCCTCGAATGTCAGCACTTCAGTCGGGGGGGCGGCGAGCTTCTCGGTCTCAGCCACCGGAAATCCCGAACCCACCTACCAATGGGAAAAGGACGGCGTGGCCATCGCCGGGGCCACCGGTTCGACCTATACGAACCTGAACATTTCGGCGTCTGATGCCGGCACCTACACCGTCATGGTGAGCAACAGCGCGGGGTCGGTCACCTCGGATGGCGCCACGCTGACCGTGACTGCCGCAAGTTCGGCGCCAACCATCAGCCAACAGCCCCGGAGCGCGACCGTGACCGTTGGCGGTTCCGCGGAATTTTCAGTGACAGCCACCGGAAATCCAGAACCCACGTATCAATGGCGCAAAGACGGCGTGGCCATTCCCGGCGCGACCGACTCGACCTATTCGATCGACACTGTTTCGGCGTCCGACGCCGGCACCTACGACGTGGTCGTGTCCAACAGCGCCGGTTCCACGACTTCGACGGGGGCCACCCTGACCGTCTCCAACCCGACTTCGGCACCGTCCATCACCGAGCAGCCGGAAAATGAACAGGCTCAGGTCGGCTCCACGGCCACATTCTCGGTCTCCGCCACCGGCAATCCAGCGCCCGCGTATCAGTGGAGAAAGGACGGCTCAGCCATCTCCGGGGCCACGGCCGCGAACCTCGTCCTCTCGAACGTGCAGGCCTCCGACTCCGGCAGCTACGACGTCGTCGTGAGCAATACCCTCGGCTCAGTGACCAGCCGCCTGGTCAGGCTCGAGGTCACGACTTCGCCCGAAGCACCGACAATCGACTCACAGCCGGTGTCGCTCAGCGTTATCGTCGGCCAACAGGCCAGCTTCTCCGTCGAGGCCGAGGGCGATCCCGCGCCGGCCTACCAGTGGACCAAGGGAGGCCAGGCAATCGCAGGCGCCACTCAGGCCACGTTCACGATTCCCTCCGCCCAGCTCTCCGACGCGGGCACCTACGCGGTCGTCGTCTCGAACAGCTCGGGCAGTGTCACCTCACAGAACGCCGCCCTCAAGGTGTACGCACACGACTACGCGGGGGTCTATTTCGGTACAATCGGCACCGACGGTCAGTTCGCATTGGTCGTGAATCACGACCACACAGGGTCGTACCTGGCCTATCTCCCGAGCACCGGGGAGGCCATCGTCCAGGCCAATATCCTGGTGGACGATTCGGGCCATTTTTCATTTCAGACCACCACACCAACGACCACGTCGGCTTCCGTGACTTCGGGCCGGCTGCAACCTGCAGTCGCCGCAAGCGGCCAAGTTACGGTCGACGGGACCATCGTTGGCAACGGACAGTTGACCGGATCGATTTCGGACACCTCGTCGCATCCGATGACAGGCACCCAGGCGGCTTCCACGACCACCGCTGCCGCGGCGGGCTATTACCAGGCGGCGTCCTCGTCCTCCGACGCCACCATCGATCTCATCGTCAGCGGCGACGGCCGGGCCTTTGTCCTCTCCCAATCCTCCTCCGGTGTTTCCGCGACTACCGGCACGGTCGACGGCACGGGCAAGGTCACCGCAACGCTGGCGGCGGGCGAATCCATCTCCGCGACCGTTTCCGGAAGCTCGGCCAAGGTGACGCTCACGGATTCAAAAGGATCCACATCCCTGGCCGGCGGAACACCCGCCATGCTCGAGGCGCAGCATTTGGTCGGCATCTCCGCACGGGCGCTCTGCGACACCGGTTCCAACAACGCGGTTGCCGGTTTCATCATCGATGGCAATGAAGCGAAGCTCGTGCTCATTCGGGCCGTTGGCCCCGGTCTCGCCAGCCAGGGCATCGCGCAGCCCATCCCGAATCCGAAGCTGGAACTGTACGCCGGACAGACCCTGATCGCATCGAACACAGGCTGGAGCACTGCCTCCAATGCTAGCGAGATCGCCGCGGCCGCCGCCCGAATCGGCGATTTTGCCCTCTCCCAGGGCTCCGCCGATTCAGCAATCTTCACAACCCTCCAACCCGGCCTCTACACCGCCAACGCATCGCCGTCGGACGGCAAGCCCGGCGTCGTGCTGGTCGAGGTCTACGATCTCTCGACGCCGAGCCTGGGCAACAAGATCGTCGCACTTTCGAGCCGCGTCGAGGTGGGCACCGGCCAGGACGACGGCGTAGCGGGATTTGTCGTGTCGGGCACCGCTCCCAAGCAATTTCTGATCCGTGCCGTCGGCCCGACCCTCGCGTCGTACAGCGTATCCGGGGTTCTCTCACACCCTGTCCTGAAACTCTACCAGGGATCGACCCTCGTCACTCAAAACACCGGTTGGATGACCGCCACGAATGCGTCCCAGATTCCAGCTGCGGCAAAGTCGGTCGGCGAATTCGCCCTCCAGTCGAACGATGACTCCGCCCTCCTCGTCACCCTCGATCCCGGCGTCTACACGGCCAACGTGTCGTCGGGCGATGGAACAAAGGGTGTCGCGCTGATCGAGGTGTACGAGATCCGCTGAACATACGGGGCCCGGGAACTCCGGCACGAAGGAACACGGCTGAAGAGCAGATCATGACGTTGCCCCTGCGCCCGCTCACGAGCGCATCGGAGGGCCGGCCCCGCAACGTCCGTGAATGCACGGACAAACTCATCAGCGTGGTGACAAGACACATAGCTCGCGTCGCGACGCCCGGATTCACGCTCACCAATCGGAGGCGATAATCGCCTTATCCTATTTACCGTCTGGCTGATACGCATTCCCTATCGATACTTTAGTGGGAACGTTAACATTAGGTAAATTCCAGCTCCCATAAGGATACATTTTGTCCTTTTAGGGTAACCTAGGACGGTCAATTCAACGCGCGACCCGCATTCCAGCGGAGCCGAGCAGATACATTCCCCGAGACCTCCTATCCGGCAGGTGCCAGCGAGGTCACACTCCAACGCACATTAAGAATCCCATGAATCAGGCCCACTCCGCAGCGAAACTCTTCGCGTCCTCGCGCCGGACGGTTCCTTCCGTAAATCGAATCCGACGCCGTGCCGCTTTCGCAGGGCTCATCGTCTGCTCACTGCTGACGCTGAGTCTTCCCCAGCTGACTGCTCAGTCTTCCTCGGATTCGTCTTCCACATCTTCGAGCGACACCGGGGGCACGACCAGCACCTCGACACCAACCATCACGCAGCAACCGGCCAGTGCCACGGTAAACGCCGGCAGCTCGGTCACGTTGTCCGTCATCGCCACGGGATCTGGAGACTTGTCCTACCAATGGCGCAAGGACGGCGTGGCACTCCCCGATGCAACGGATGCGACGTTTTCGATCGAAGAAGCCTCCTTATCCGATGCCGGCACCTACGACGTGGTGATTTCGAACGGCGGCGTATCGGTCACCTCGTCGGGCGCCACTCTCACTGTCTCCACGGCCAACGCCGCCCCCTCGATCACCGAGCAGCCGGAGAACGCCGAGGCCCAGGTGGGCGCATCGGCGACCCTCTCGGTCTCCGCCACCGGCACTCCAGCGCCTTCGTATCAGTGGCGAAAGGACGGAACCGCAATCGCAGGGGCCACCTCCGCCAAACTGGTCATCGCCAGTGTGCAGACCACCGATGCCGGTAGCTACGACGTGGTCGTGAGCAACAGCGTCGGCTCAGTGACCAGCCGGCTCGTCCGGCTTGATGTCGCGACCTCGGAACAGTCGCCGACCATCGACTCTCAACCGGTTTCGCTGGGCGTGATCGTTGGACAGCGGGCGAAGTTTTCGGTCGAGGCGGAGTCCGATCCGGCGCCGACTTACCAATGGACCAAGGGCGGCACCGCAATCCCAGGAGCCAACCAGGCGACTTTCACCATCGCGGCAGTACAAGTTTCCGACGCCGGCACCTACGCCGTGATTGTCACGAACGCCTCGGGCAGCGTGACCTCGCACAACGCCACACTCACCGTCTATGCCAACGACTTTGCCGGCAGCTACACCGGCACGATCGGGACCAACGGCCAGTTCGCGTTCAAGGTCGATCACGACCACACCGCCTCGTTCCTCGGCACTCTGGGCGATGGCAAGACGGCCATCATCAAGACGGACGTGAAAGTCGACGATTCGGGCAACTTCTCGTTCCAGGCAACGCCCTCGATCGTTTCCGCGTCCGCCTCCCCTGCCCGGGGGCTCCAGCCTGCGGTAGCCTCCACGTCACTGACGGTCACGGGGACGATTTCCAGCACCGGTCAGCTGACCGGCTCGATCACCGGCACCACCACGCTCACGATGTCCGGCACGAAGTCCCCTTCGGGATCCACGACGGACTCCGAAGGGTTCTACCAGACCGCCTCCTCCGCCTCGGAAGACACGGTCTCCATGATGGTGGATGGCGACGGTCACGCGCTTGTCCTCACCCAGACGCCCACCGGCGTATCCGCGACGACAGGCACGGTGGACAGTTCCGGGAAGGTCACTGCGACCCTGCCTAACGGGGATTCGGTGGACGCCGACGTCGCTGCAAGTTCCGGATCCGCGAAGGCGACTCTCACCGACTCAACCGGATCCACCTCGTTGTCGGGCGGAAACAAGGACCTGCTCGAATCGCAGCACCTGGTCGGCATCTCCGCCCGGGCCCTCTGCGATACCGGCTCCAACAACTCCGTGGCCGGATTCATCATCAACGGCACCGAAGCCCAGCACGTCCTCATCCGTGCCGTCGGTCCGGGCCTCTCGAGCCAGGGAATCACGCAGCCGATTCCCAACCCCAAGCTTGATCTGTACGAGGGACAGACCCTGATCGCTTCGAACACCGGCTGGAGCACAGCGCCGAACGCCAGCGAGATCGCCGCCGCAGCGGCCCGAATCGGCGATTTTGAGCTTTCGCCGAATTCAACCGACTCCGCGATCTTCACGACGTTGCAGCCCGGTCTCTACACGGCGAACGCCTCACCCTCGGACGGACAGGCCGGCGTCGTGCTGGTCGAGGTGTACAACCTCTCCACGCCCACCCTGGGCAACAAGATCGTCGCCCTCTCCGGCCGCGTGGAAGTCGGCACGGGCCAGGACGACGGAGTCGCCGGGTTCGTCGTCTCGGGTACCGTTCCCAAGAAGTTCCTGATCCGGGCCGTCGGTCCGACGCTCGCCTCGTACAATGTATCCGACTACCTAGCACATCCCGTTCTGAAGCTCTACAAGGGCACCACGCTCGTCGCACAGAACACCGGATGGACGACTGCGGCGAATGCAGCCGACATCCCCGCGGCCTCGCAGGCGGTCGGCGAATTCGCCCTCCAGTCGAACGATGACTCCGCCCTCCTCGTCACCCTCGATCCCGGCGTCTACACGGCCAACGTATCGTCGGGCGACGGAACAAAGGGCGTCGCGCTGATCGAGGTGTACGAGATCCGCTGAACGAACCCTCCGTGATCCGCCGCGGTCAATCGCGGCGGATCATGAAGTCGCGGGAGTCGTTGGTGATCGTTCCAACGCTCGAGTCCGCGATATCAAGGGAGCCGTGGGCGTCGTTTCGGATCCACAGGGTCCTGCCCTGGGCCTTGCCCAGGCCGCAGCGGCCGATGGTCACGTGCTCGAGGCGCGCATCCGAGAGAGTGCCCTGCCCTTTCGAGGCGCCCGGCGCCACGATGGAGAGGCCGTCGGAGAGGCTGTCGTCGATCGAAACGTACTGTATCCGCAATCCGGAGATGGACCGGCGGTCCATGCAGACCTGGAGCGCCCCGCGCCAGGCCCAGTCGTGGTCAAAACCGCCGCAGCGCAGGAGCTCGCAGCCCTTGATCACCGTCTCGCCGCTGAAGTTGTTGTCGATCCCAAGCCGGGCGTCGGAGGTCGGGAATGTCGTGCTGACCAGCACGCCGCAGCCGGCGGTGATGTCGACCATACGGCAGTCCTCAACGCGGTTCGCCTCGCCGCCATACAGGCCTATGCCGTTCGCCAGGAACGGAAGCTCGCCCGTGCAGCGGCGGAACACGTTGTGCCCCGGTTTCGGCCCCCGCCCGACGAATCCCTGGTCCGCCGCAGAGGGCCAGATGGCAAAGCAGTCGTCGCCGGTGCCGCGCGCCGTGCAATTCTCCACCACCGTCCCGCTCGTGCCCACACACAGGTTGATCCCATCGGCAATGGTGTCGCGAAACCGGCACCCCTCCACCCGGAGGTTCACGCCGTTGTACACCCAAATCCCCACCTTCGTGTGCTCAATCCACAGGCGCCGAAACACCGAATCCGAACATCCGCCGATCAGGACGCCGTCGTTGGGCTCGCTGTCATTGCGGTAGTCGAGGCGACCGAGGATGGAAAAATCGGACAGCGTGATGTGACTCCCCGAAACCCGGAAGCGCACACGTCGGTCGGCATGACCGTACAGGGCGGGATCGCCCTCGAAGGTCGTGTACCACATGCCCGCGCCCTGGATCGTCACGTTGGACGGGACGGCGATGTCGCCTGTGATGCGATACGTGCCGGCCGGCACCCAGACGGTGCCGCCGGACCGGGCTGCGGCGGCGATGCAGGCACGGAGGGCCGCAGTGTCGTCGGTCGCACCCCGGCCTCCCGCGCCATAGGCCATGATGGAAAGCGCCTTGGCCGGCTCGGGGAGCGGCGGAGCGACCTGCTCCAGGTCGACCAGGTCGAGGATGCACCAGGACGACGTGCCGCCGAGCCATTGGAGCCGAACCACGTCGCCGGACTTGAGCCCGAGGCCGGCCACTCGCGCCTCGTCGAAGAAGTCGCGGGGCTTGCCCTGGGCGGGATCGTTTGAAAACGGGTAATTTCCGTAGAGCCAGGTGTAATGGGAATCCAACGTCAGCGTCCGTACCCGACGTCCGTTCACCTCCAGGGCGAGGTCCGACCGCGTGCCACCGCCGCGCGGGGCGTCGGGCAGGCAGTAACGCACCACCAGCGCGTTGGCTGGCGAATGAACCGTGAACTCCACGTACTGGCCGGCGGAGGCGAGCTTGACGCAGCGTTCGTCCGAGGCCGCCGCGGCGATCTCGTAGGGACCGTAAGCGGGACCTACGACCATGCCGTCGGTGCGCATGGCCTCGGCCTCATGGGTGCGCCAGGGAATGTCGGCCCCGGGGCCGGTGGAGGCCGCCCGCACTGGGATGCCGCCGCCGATCGAGAACGCCAGCGCAAGACCGGCGGAAAATGTCGTCCACGAACCGAATCGTCGCTGTGCCATGGTGGGTCTCCCTGTTTTCACGGCCATGACCAGGGCGTCAAGTGCGGCGGCGCCGGCGCGCGGCCTTGGCGGCGGGAGCCGG
>JAJXYI010000487.1 GCA_021780625.1 bacterium
CCAGAGCGAACCGTAGTGTCCCAGGCGGATCTGGCTTCCGATCGAGCGGGCCTCATCTGCAGCCCGGTCGGTCGCGGCGAGAATATCGCGGACGCTTGCGGCAAATCGTACGCCCGCGGGTGTAAGGGCCGTTCGGGTACGGCGTCTGTGAAACAATTCGACGCCCAGCTCCTCCTCGAGGTCGCGGATCTGACGACTGAGTGCAGGCTGAGTGAGCCTGAGCCTTTCCGCGGCCCGGCAGAAGTTCAGCTCGCCGGCCACGGCGATGAAATAGCGGAGATGCCGAAGCTCCATGGCTGCAGTGGAGTCATTACCAAAAGGCATGGAAAGGAAAAAAGGCGGCATTAGCCGGACCGCGCGGTGGTTGGTAGAGTCGGAGGCATGTTCTCCTCCGTTCGTCCATTCCCGTTTCGTTTTGTGCAATCCTGGCTCGGCGCCGGCCTGTCGCTCTTCGCGGTGACCCATTCGGTCGCGGCATTCGCGAAAGAGACGCCGTCCACGCTGTTCGAGCTGGCCGGCGCGCATCCGGTTGCCGCGCGACTCTCGCAAGCGGTGCTGGTGATCATCGACGCCCAGCGCACCTATGAAAAGGGGCCGCTCGCGCTGCCCGGGGCCGATTCGGCCGTGCGGGAGATAGCGGTGCTGCTCGCGAGGGCGCGTGCCTTTCACGTTCCGATCATTCACGTGCTCCACGAGGGAACGCCGGGCTCTGGAATCTTCGATCCCCGGGACGGTTCCGCGCGACCGATCGCGGCTCTTACGCCGGCGGCGGGAGAGCCGATCGTGGTGAAGCATCTTCCCAACGCCTTTGCAGGTACGACGCTGGAGAAGGCGTTGGAGCGCATTGGACGGAAGGACCTCATCGTAGTGGGTTTCATGACGCATATGTGCGTCTCATCGACGGTGCGTGCCGCCCTCGACCGGGGTTATCGATGCACGATCGTGTCCGGCGGCTGCGCGACGCGGGATCTGTCGGATGGGCACGGCGGAGTCGTTGCGGCAGCTGTGGTGCAGCGTGTCGAGCTTGCGGCCCTGGCGGATCGATTCGCCGTCGTCGTCGACGGACCTGCGGATATTGGCGACTAGTCCAAAGACACCGCGGTCAACGGCGGAAAAGCCAGGCTATCAGGCTGAGCACCAGGCTGAGGACGAGGCAGGTGACGACGGGGAAATAGAACTTCACGTGTTTGCGCTCGATGACGATGTCGCCTGGCAGCCAGCCTCCGCCGTGGCGGCCGAGCAGCCACATCAACGCTCCGGCGGCGGCGATGAGCAGGCCGAGGACGACGAGCGATTTTCCCATGTGGTCCATGGGTCGATGCTCGCCGGAGGCTTCGGGCCGGGCAACCCCGATCTAGGCGGCGGGGCCGGCTTCGCGGCCTCCGAGCGAGCGGTGAGCGGCCTCGAACGCGCCGGGGCGGAGGGTGCCCCGTTCCATGAAGGATTCGAAGGCGCGCCAGGAGGCAGGCTCATCGAGCAGGCGACCGTCGGGGGAGGCGACGTGACTGAACCGGCGTGTCTTCGCGTGGAGGGTGCCGAAGAGCCGCAGCGAAACGACGTTGGAGATGCGGACGTCGGGGTAGAAGTTGACTTTGAGTTCGCGGTGGTCGCGGCCGGTCTGGTGCACGGCGAGCATGGCGCGCGCGGCGGCGCGGAGCATGAAGTCGTTGAGCCGTGCGTTCGCGACCGGCGTTGCGAGGCGGCACCACACATGGAATCCCCGCCCGCTGGCGACGACCAGCGGCTCGCATCCGGCGCCGACGAGGCAGGCGCGGAGCGCGTCCACTGCGACGGTCATTTCCGGGATGAGCGCGGTGCTGTCGGTCTTGTGGTTGTTGTCGAGATTCAGGCAGAGCACGTCGTTTGACTCGGCGTCGAAGTAGCGGCAGACGTTGAGCCGGCCCGCGATGTGCTCACCGAGCAGGGCGTCCATGCGCGCGGCGGGCACATTGACGAGCTTGTACTTGTGCAGGAGGCGGCAGGTGGTGAGCTGGCCGTATTCGAGCTCCCCGCCCCCCGAGAGGAGGTCGGCGAGGAAGGGGAAGCCGAAGCTCTCGGCCTCGATCTTAGCGACGCCTGGAATGAAGGTGGAGGAAAAGGACCTCAGCAGTCCGACGCGCGTATCCATGATTTGACTTCCTCGAAGGAGGCAAAGCCCCGCGCGCCGTTGGTCGGCAGCGCGGCGTGTTTGTCCATGACGGGGTAATACACCCGGACCCCGTGCGGGCCCCCGTGCTCGATTTGAAAGGGGTCGTCGTCGACGAGGTGCCGGATGCCCCAGGCGCGGCAGAAGACGACCTTGTTGGCGGCCATGAAGAGGTGGTCGAAAGGGACGCCGTGGTCGGCGAGCCACTTGCGGGTGCAGGCGTTGGCGCGGCGGAGGTCGCGGCGGGTGCAGATCACGATGCGCCAGCCGTCGGCGCGCAGCCAGCGCATGAACTCGACGCCGTCGGGCCGCGGCGCGGCGGCGCGGTAGCAGAGCGCGTGGATGCGGTAGCGAAAATAGGAATACTCGGTGCTGAGCAGGTCGCCGGTTTCGGGCGCGTCGTCGCGCACGCGGGCCAGGAAGGCGGAAAAGGTCTCCTCCGGGAGGGCGTAGGCGGGATCGAACGGGACGGGCAGGGTCCGCAGGGTCCGGGTGAAGTCGTTGAGCGTGTCGTCGATGTCGACCGCGATTGTGGGGCGGTCGGAGGCTGCGTGGCCTGGGGTGGCGGGCGTTGGTGCGTGGGCGGACATGCCGGGTTCGGGAGCGGAGCGGGCGCCACTCTCGGGGCGGCGCAGCGGCCTGTCGAGCGCCGACGACGCGGGGAGAATGCGCCGCCCGATATCCGGGAACTCACGCTGCCCGCTTGTCCGCCAGCCTCGCGAGCAGGCCTGCCAGGCGGCCGTCGAGTTCGCGGCCGGTGGCGGAGAAGAGCGGGTGGTTGAACGAATCGAGCAGCGAGGACGGCGCGTCGTAGGTGACCACGGTGGTGCCCGGGGCGCCGCCGTGGAACATCACGCGCAGCGGGGCGTAGACGCCGGCCTCGGAGTGGACGCGCAAGAGTCCGAGGGCGGTCAGCGGATTTCCGATTAGGAAGAGCCGGGCCTGGCGGGGACCCCCGAGGGCTCCGATGACGGCATCGTGGCGGACAGAGCCAAGGATCATGAGCCCCGTGTCGCCGGCGGCGCGCTCCAGATGGCGTCGGAGCCGTTCGCGCAGGGAAAACCGGGCGAGAAAGGCCAGGCACCGCCGATTGGGACGGTGAACCAGCGCGTGCAGCCGGCGAAGCGTTTCGTCGAAGGG
>JAJXYI010000639.1 GCA_021780625.1 bacterium
CGTCCTTGGGCAGAATCTCCGAGTAGAGCGTCGAGAGGGTCACGTCGTCGAACGTGAGCGCCATCGGCAGATTGTTACGGAAGAACGCGTCGGCGGGCTGGTAATACTCGGAGTCGATCGCGTTGGCGGAGAACTTGGCAACGTTACTCATGTGTTGCCGCTATCGCAGTACGGCTTGGTGCAAAAAATTCAAACGAAAAAAACCGGCGCTCCGGGCCGCGGGTCCGAGGTTGCGCGCCGATCGGACTTTACGAGCCGGCCCGCCGGCACGAATCTGCGGCGATGCGCCATCGTCTGAGCCATCGACGCTACCTGCTTCCGTTCCGTTCGCCGGTGCGCACGGCGCATGGCCTCTGGACGGAGCGCGAAGGCGTGTATCTGCGCGTCGAGGACGAGCGCGGTGGAATCGGCTTTGGAGAGGTCGCGCCGATACCCTGGTTTGGAACCGAAACCGTGGAGACCGCGCTCGAGGTGATTGAACGTCTGGCTGGCGAGATCGACGAGGAGCGCCTTGGCCTGGTTCCCGCGGGATTTGCCTGCGTGAAGGGTGCGCTTGCGGCGGCGATGTCCGATGCGTCCGGCCGTGCGCCCGCCCCCTCGACGGCCGACTATCTGACTGTGGCCGCGCTGCTCCCCGCCGGGCGCGCGGCGTTTCCGGTGGTGCGCGACCGCGCGGAGGCTGGGTTCCGGGTGTTCAAGTGGAAGGTGGGCGTGTCGGATGCCGCGGACGAACGTGCGATGCTCGACGACCTGATTGCCGCGCTGCCCGAGGGCGCCCGCCTCCGGCTCGATGCGAATGGAGCCTGGGACCGCAGGACTGCCGAGCGCTGGCTGGCGCGGTGCGCGGAGGGGCCGGTCGAATTCGTTGAGCAACCTGTCGCCCCGGGAGTCCGTGGGGCGGACGACCTGCTGCTCGGGCTCGCGGGTGATTTTCCCACTCCCATCGCCCTCGACGAATCGATCGTGGCGGATGGTGATGTCGAGCGTTGGTTGGGGGCCGGATGGCCCGGCGTGTTCGTCATCAAGCCGTCCCTGCTCGCGTTGCCCGGTGCGTGCTGCGAGGCGCTTGCCCGCGCGAAGGCGAAGGTGGTGTTTTCGTCCGCGCTCGAGACAGCGCTCGGCGCGAGGGCGGCGCTTCGGCACGCCTTTGCCTGGACGGGCGAGCGCCTGGCCCTTGGGATGGGCGTGTGGCCCCTGTTTGCCGACTCCCGTTTTGACGGACCGCCCTGCCTGCCTTTCCTGAGACGGGTGCAGGTGGACGACCTCGATCCGACAACGCCATGGAACGCATTGAACTAGCCCGACTGCTTGGCTGGCGCGGGGAAAGCACGGGCGCGCGTGCCAACCGGTCCTTCAGCCCGTCTTCGGCCGCGGAGCTCAGGTCCTGGCTCGCGGAAGCCGCGGCCGGGGTGGGGAGCGTCTTCCTATTTGATCGCGCTTGGGGCGCGGTCGAGCGGGCCCAGGCGGAGGCGATCCTCGGGGAGCCAGACCGTGGCGGGGATCCGGCCCGCGGTTGGTTGTGCCTGCCTACCGGCGGATCGAGCGGCGGCGTGAAGTTTGCCAGGCACGATCAGGACACCCTCGCGGCGGCGGCGGCGGGCTTCCGCGGACACTTTTCACTGGGGACGGTCAATGCCGTGGGAGTCCTTCCGCTGCACCACGTGAGTGGATTCATGGCCTGGATACGCTGCGAGCTGAGCGGCGGACGGTACATCCAGGCTGACTGGAAGGCAGTGGAGCGGGGAGAATTTCCGGCCATCGCCGGCGACGAATGGGTGATTTCCCTGGTGCCGACGCAGCTCCAGCGCCTGCTCGCCTCGGAGGCCGCCTCGGACTGGCTCCGCCGCTTTCGTTGCGTCCTGCTGGGTGGCGGCCCGTCGTGGCCCGCCTTGCTGCACCAGGCGGCCGGCCGCCGGATCCCGCTTGCGCCTTCATACGGCATGACCGAGACGGCGGCGATGGTCGCGGCGCTGAGACCGGAGGAGTTCCTGGCGGGGGCCGGCGGAGGCTACGACCCGATGCCGCACGTGCGTATCGAGCTTGATCATACCGGTCTGGTCCGGATCGAGGGCGCGTCGGTCTTCCGCGGATACTATCCCCAGTGGAGCGACGCTCGCCGGATCGAGCCCAACGACGTCGGGGCCTGGGAGGCGGGGCGGCTCCGCATCCTCGGGCGAAGCGACCAGATGATCATCAGCGGAGGCGAGAAGGTCGCGCCCGCGGAGGTCGAGGCTGCGATCCTCTCCACCGGCCAGGTGCACGACGTGGCGGTGCTTGGCGTGCCGGACCCGGACTGGGGGGCGCGGGTGGTTGCGTTTGTCCCCGAACCGCTTGATGCGGGGTGCGAGGCGGGACTGATTGCCGCGCTACGATCCACGCTGGCGCCCTTCAAGCTGCCGAAGGAATTCATCGTGGTGAGCCCGTGGCCGCGAAGCGGGCAGGGAAAGGTGAACCGCCAGCGTCTCCTCGAGGCGTGGCGGTCGTCGGCGCGCTGAGCGACCTCAGTTCAGGCCGAATTCCGAGGGCTTGTAGCCGCGGGCGGTGAGGGCGGACGCCAGGGCCTTGAGGTCGAGGTGCGCGCCGGGCAGCACGTGATTCGAGACGTACCAGCCCTGGTGCATCTCCACCGCGAACTGGATCTGCGTGCTGTGGGAGTTGACCGGGGTCTCGTCGTAGGGGTACATGGGATACACCTCGCGGAGGACACCCTTGGAGTCGAAGTAGCCGATATCGAGCGGCGTGGGCGTGTTGCGCATCCAGTAGCTCAGCGCGCGGGGGGCGCGGTACACGAAGACCATCCCGTCGTCGGTGCCGAGGTTGCGACGGCCCATGAGTCCGCGCTCCTGTTCGAACTGGGTGATGGCGACCTGAAGGTGTGCGGTGACATCGCCGAGGCCGATGTTGAACACGTCGGCGACCGTCTTGGGCTCCGCGGGCGCCTCCTTCGCCTTGGGCTTCGCGCCGCAGCCGGTTCCGAGAACCAGCCAGCTTCCGAGAAGGAGTGAGTAAACGAGCCAAGAAACCGGATTTGCGTTTTTCACGTTCATTGTGGGTAATCGGCAAACTGCGACAGAAGCCATCCCAAATTGCTCCATGCCCAAGATCTCGCGCCTCCTCTACGCGGACTCCGAACGGAGTTCCGACATGCTTTATTTCGGCGGATTCCACGCCCCTGATCCGTTCATCGCGATGGACGTGGCGGGACGGAAGATCGCGGTGGTGAACGCGTTGGAGTTTGGACGTGCCCTCAAGGAGGGTCGATTTGATGAAGTGCTTCCGCTC
>JAJXYI010000380.1 GCA_021780625.1 bacterium
CAGGCCGTCAAGGGATCAAACACCATCGCCGCGATCAACCCCACCACCCAATCCGTGCTGGCCCAGTGGTCGCTCGCACCGGACAAGAATCCCCACGGAATCGCCCTGGATCCCGCCGCCGACCGGCTGATCGTCGCCTGTGCCGGAAAACTCGTGCTCATGAACGCGTCGAACGGCGCGATCGTCGCCCGCGCCCCCATCGCCGAAGGCGTCGACGAGATCGCCTACGACGCCTCCCGCCACACCGTTTACTGCGCCAGCCGCAAGGGCCTCATCTCGGTCGTCCGGATCGCCGGAGACACGCTCGTCCCGAAGGGCGACGTGTCTGACGCGAAGACGGGAAGTATCACCGTCGACCCGACGACCCACCTGGTCTGGATCGCCTACGGCAACAAATCCGGAGCCTGGGTGCAGCCGTTCACGCCGGCCTCGTGACATCCGGCGTACGCGGCTAGTCCTTGGGATCGACGGGCGGCCGGTAGGGCTTGCCCTCCGTGCGCGTCCAGGCGCACGAGTCGCTCACCCTGACCGAGCCCTCCGTCCCCACTATGTAGATACGGTTGGGGCCCGGTTTCAGCGCGATGTCCTTCCAGATGAACCGGTGATCGGGCGACTGGCGCAGGCCCTGCGCCACCCCGTCGACCCAAAGTTCCACGGACTCGCAGTTCGAGTAGACCTTGACCTCGGTACTCGGCGAGAAGCGAACGTCGTCCCGGCGCGAGGCGATGTATACGAAGGGCTTGGTCGTCCAATTCGCCTTGTACCAATAGAACGCGTCCTTCTTCACGCTGCGATCATACGTCACCAACCCCTTGTCGTTGCGTCCGGCCGTATCCCCCTCGCGGCGACCGTCCGAACCGAAGTCGGCGAAGTTCCAGATGAACGTGCCCCAAAGGTACGGCCTATTTTCGATCGCGAGCCAGGCATGTTCGTGAAACGTCGCCTGCCACTCCTCGGGATGCCAGGGTCCCGTCGATTCCGAATGGGGCCGCGGCGGCGGATTCTGCTCGTGCTGATAAACGCTCCCGCCCGCGCCGTATTCGCTCAGGCCAAGCGGGCGGTCCGGATGTTTCGCATGCCAGGCGTCGAGCCAGCGGCCGAGGTCGGCGTACGAGCCGGTGTACCACCCGAAATACTTGTTGTACCCCAGCAGGTCGGTGCGGAAGTTGCGCGGGTCGTCGTCGCCCGCGTTCGAGGCGTAGGTCGTGAACCGAGAGGGGTCTTCCTGCCTCGCGACGGCCGCTAGACGGGTGATAAGAGGATCCGCGTCGCCGTAGGTCTCGTTGCCCACGCTCCAGCAGAAGATCGAGGGATGGTTGTAGTTCTGCAGGATGAGTTCCTTCAGCTGCTCCACCGCGTTGTCGCGGCCCGCCACCGTCGTCGGAGGCTCGCCCACAAACGGCAGCTCCGCCCACACCAACATGCCCGAGCGGTCCGCCAGCGTGTAGTCCAGGGCGTCGTGTTGATAATGGCACATCCGGATGGCGTTCACGCCCATCTCCTCCATGAGCGAAAAGTCCTCACGTCGCTCCGCTGGCGTGATCGCATCGCCATGATCCAGCCAGTCCTCGTGCCGGTCCACGCCGTGCAAAGCCAAGTGCCGGCCATTCAGGAAAAGTCCGTGCTGCGGATCGACCGTGACCGTCCTCAGGCCAAGCGGCTGCTCGACGCTGTCGGTCACACCCCCGCTGCGCAGCTCCACAAACACGCGGTAAAGATAGGGATCCGTCCGCCCCTGCCACAGGTGAGGCTTCGGAATGTCCAGCGTCTGCACAACCGCACCGGTCTCGCCTCCGAGGGCCTTGAACAGAACGACGTGTTTCGCAACCACCGCCCCGCCCTCGTCGCGCACCACCACCCCCACCTCGCCCGACGCGCCGCGCGGACCATCGACCAGTGTCCGGACCGAGACCTCCGCGGCCTCCGGGCCGATGTGTGCCGGCGTCAAATACACGCCCACCGATCCATGATCGCCCAAGCCGATGTGCACCGGCGGCACGACGATCAGGCTGACGTCGCGCGTGAGGCCGCCCCACATGGTGAAGTCCCCGTTGGTCGGGATGATCCCATTCGGTTCGTTGTTCACCCGCACCGCCAGCACGTTGTCACCGGGCTTGAGCTGGGCGGTAACGTCAAACCTGAACCGGCTATAACCGCCGCGATGTTCGCCAACCCGCACGCCGTTGACCCAAACCTCGGCAACGCGGTTCGCGGCGCGAAAGTCGACGAACACGCGCTGGCCCTCCCACGACGGATCATACACGATGTGACGCCGATACCAGCCGTCGCCCCGGACGTAATTCGCCCCACCGTCGGCCCCGTCGATCGCGTTCCAGGTGTGCGGTAGGGTCACCGGCACCCAAGCGCGGTCATCAAATCCAGGCGCTTCGAATCCGCTGCCCGCCGGTTTCAACGCGAAGCGCCAGCCCGTGTCGAGCGACACCACCTCGCGGGCCTGCACACGGGCGGTCAGGGCGAGGCAGAGGAACAGGAATGCAAGGACAACACCGGTGGGAATTCGGGGAGGGCGCATGGCCCCACACTCGCAGAGGAAATGAACAGAAGGCAACGAAGCGTAGTTCGATGGGCTGGAATCAAGGGCAGAGGCTGGACGATGAACGTTCGAGGATCGAATCGTTCAACAAACGACTCGATCCGCTCAACCCAGGGCCCGTCCGACTTCCGACGCTTCGTTACCTTCGCCGCTTCCGTTCAACCCCAAATCCGCAATTGAACCACAGAGACACAGAGGTCACAGAGCCTGAAGTTGAGGCTAGGCACGGAATTGGCGCTCGCTTCGAAGGTGAAAGGGTTCGGATACAAGATTTCCCCCTAAATGACTTTCTCCGTGTTCTCTGCTTGTCCGCCGTAGCCTTGGCGAAGGAGGACGTCTCTGTGGTTCAAATCAAACTGCGTTATTTAGGTTCAATTCTCCTGCTGCTCCCAATTTCCGTCTCTGTGTCCTCTGTGCCTCCGTGGTTCAATGAGGTCAGCCGTAGGGCGCAAGGCCGCGGACGTCTCAGTTCGGGGTCACCGAGACCACGATCTGGGTGAAGGAGTGCGCGGGGAAGACCCGATGCAGCGTCGCCCCGGCCGCCGCGAAGGTGTCCGTCTTCGGCGGATACGTGTCGCGCTCCGCATAGGTGTAGGGCTTGTTCTGCAGGTCGCTGCTGTCGATCACGCTCGCGGTCGCCATGCCCGAGAACGTGCCCGTGACGCTCCGGATGTCCGTCGCGATCGCCTCGTCGCGGTTGCGATTGACCACGTTGATGACGACCCGTC
>JAJXYI010000696.1 GCA_021780625.1 bacterium
AAATCGAGCACCTCCCCGTGGCCGACGGCAGCGTCGACGTGGTGATCTCCAACTGCGTCATCAATCTCTCGCCCGACAAGCCGCAGGTCTGGCGCGAGATCTCCCGCGTGCTGAAACCGGGCGGCCGCGTCGCCGTGTCCGACCTCGCCCTCCTCAAACCCCTGCCTCCGGCCATCGCCGGTATGATCGAAGCCCTGGTCGGCTGCGTCGCCGGCGCCGTCCTTGTGTCCGACACGCAGCGCATGGCCCGCGAGGCCGGCCTCGAGTCGATCGTCCTGATCCCGCGCTCCGCCTACATTGATGGCATGGTCGACTGGCAGGACCCTCTCTACAAAAGGATCATCGACAACCTACCTGCGGGCACGAAGGCCACCGACTACCTCACCAGCCTGGAGATCACGGCCAGGAAACCCTTGGGCGCCGCCGGTTCGGCTCCTTCCCAATCGTCCCGCGAGTCGCACACCACGTCGATCTACGTCTATGAAACGATTCCCGCAGCTCAGGGCGAAAAACCCGAATACTTCGAACTTAGGCAGGCCACGTGCGAGGAACCTCTCACCCGCCATCCCGAAAGTGGAAAACTCATCCAGCGCGTGGTGCTTGGCGGTTACGGCGTCCTGAAGTCGCCTGCGGCCGATCCGGAATCCAACGACAAGGGCGGTTGCTGTTGCGGCTCGGACGGCTGCTGCGACGCCTGAACCACGCGCCGAATCCGTCACCACTTTTCTCCTACAACCATCGAGTCTCCGACCATGTCCGACGCCGTTGCCAAAAAGATGTCCTTCCTGGACCGTTATCTCACGGTCTGGATTTTTGCCGCCATGGGCGTCGGGGTCGCCCTCGGCCATTTCGTGATCCACGACCCGGCGGGGTTCTTTGCTCCGATGACGATCGGCACGACCAACCTGCCGATCGCGATCGGCCTCATCCTCATGATGTATCCGCCGCTTGCGAAGGTCCGCTATTCGCAGCTACCAAGGGTCTTTTCCGACAAACGCATCCTGACGCTTTCGCTCGTCCAGAACTGGATCGTCGGCCCGATCCTGATGTTTCTGCTCGCGGTGTTGTTCCTGCGCGACCACCCGGACTACATGGTGGGCCTCATCCTCGTGGGCATCGCCCGGTGCATCGCCATGGTGCTGGTGTGGAATGAACTCGCAGAAGGCAGCCGCGAATACGCGGCCGGGCTGGTCGCCCTCAACAGCATTGCTCAGATCCTCTTCTACAGCTTCTTCGCCTGGCTTTTCATCACTGTGCTGCCGCCCTATTTCGGGCTCGCCGGTGCGGTCGTGAAGGTCCGCATGGCCGAGATCTTCTGGAGCGTGATGACCTACCTCGGCATCCCCTTCGCCGCCGGCGTGCTCAGCCGCGTGATCCTCGTGCCGCTCAAGGGAGAGACCTGGTACCAGGAGAAATTCATCCCACGCATTTCGCCGATCACGCTCACCGCGCTGCTGTTCACCATCGTGGTGATGTTCACCTTCAAGGGTGAGACGATCGTCGAGCTGCCCCTGGACGTCCTTCGCATTGCGATCCCGCTCGTCCTGTATTTCGCGGTCATGTTTTTCGTGAGCTTCATCATGGCGAATCGTCTCGGCGCCGACTACCCGCGCTCCGCGTCGGTCGCGTTCACCTCGGCCGGCAACAACTTCGAACTCGCCATTGCCGTGGCCATCGCCGTCTTTGGCCTGAATTCCGGCGTGGCCTTCGCCGCCGTGGTGGGTCCCCTGATCGAAGTGCCCGCACTCATCGGGTTGGTCCACGTCGCATTTTGGTTCCGCCGCCGGTATTTCCAGGCAGTTCCGGCGGCCCCCCGACACTAGACTCCACGCAAGATCCGCCATGAACGAAAAGCCCAAGGTCCTCATTCTTTGCACCGGAAATTCCTGCCGCAGCCACATGGCCGAAGGCATCCTGCAAGCCGCTGCAGGCGACCTCGTCGAGGTTCACAGCGCGGGCTCCAAGCCCGCCGGTTACGTTCATCCAAAGGCCATCCGGGTGATGAACGAAATCGGCATCGACATTGCCGGCCACACGTCGAAGCACATGAACGAATTTCTCGACCGGAAGATCACCACGGTCATCACGGTCTGTGGCAACGCGGACCAGGCGTGTCCCATGTTCCCCGGTCAGCTAAACCGTCATCATTGGGGCTTCGACGATCCCGCCCACGCGCAAGGGTCCGAGGAGGAGATCCTGGCGCAATTCCGCCGCGTGCGCGACCAGATCCGACTCGTGTTCGAAGCCTACGCCGCTGGCCTCAAGGAAGGGAAGACGCTGACTCGGTAGAGGTCGGACGCGCCCGCCGACGCCTGCAGGCGACTGGCGGGATTCCCAACACCGGCAGAATGTTCGCTCCGATCTCAAGGCAGCCTGGTTGACCGGAGCCCCGTCGATCGTCCCCGCCCCATTCAAGCCGCAGGCGGGACCCCCGTATGCACCCGGCCACCCGACAGGGCGACCAGTCCGTCCACAAGTTCCTTCATGGCGCCGGACTGGGCATTGAGCTCTTCGGCAGCGGAGGCCGTCTCCTCGGCGCCACTGGCGTTGGCCTGAATGACGCGGTCCATTTCGGTCACTGCTTTTGACACCTGTTCGATTCCCTGACTTTGCTCGGCCGACGCCGCCGCAATCTCCGCCACCAACCCGTCCAGGTTTCGGACATGCGATTGAATCGCCTCAAAACTCCGGGCCACATCGGCGCTGAGCGATACGCCCAGGCGGCTCTTCACCACCGAGGCTTCGATCTTCTCCGCGGTTTCCTTGGCCGCGCCGGCGGCCCGCTGGGCAAGCGAGCGCACCTCGTCGGCCACCACCGCAAAACCGGCGCCCGCCTCCCCTGCCCGGGCGGCCTCCACCGCCGCGTTCAGGGCAAGGATATTCGTCTGGAACGCGATTTCGTCGATCGTCTTGAGAATCTGGGTGATCTGCTCGCTCGCCGTCTTGATGTCCTCCATCGCGCCGTGCATCGCCTTCATCTGGTCGTGTCCCGCATCAGCGGCGACTCGCGCGACGCCGGCCGCCTCCTTCGCCTTGGCCGCATTCTCGGCGTTTCGACGCGTCATTCCCGCCATCTCCTCGAGTGAGGCACTGGTCTCCTCGAGGGATGCCGCCTGCTCCGTGGCGCCCTGGGCGAGGGTCCCGCTGGAACCAGCCACCTGCGACGCCGCCGACGATACCTGCACGGCCCCGTCTTCGAGCTGCGCACTGATCGAACGCAGCACCCGGCTGGTCTTGACGACGCTGACCGCCGCCAAGCCGGCTCCGACCAGCACCGCCAGCAGTCCCCCGATGATGAATATCCGGTCGTCCCGCCGCACATCGGACGAAAGCCGCGCCCCATAGTCGGCCGCTTGGTCCGCGTTGAACCGCGTCAGCGTCTCGGCCGCTTGCGTGTAGACTCCGTAAGCCTTTTTTACCCTTCCCTTCAGCAAAACCTCGGCGCCGGCGCGGTCTCCTTTGTCGATCAGCACAAAGTAGTCCGCACGGACTCGCAGGTACGCAGTCCGCGCCGCGGACAATGCGCCAAAGAGCCTGCGGTCATCCTCATCCTGGACCGTCACCTCATAGGATTTCATCGCCTCGGTGATCTTCGCCGAACTCGCCGACAACTCGCCGACAATTTCAGCCTTCTCCGCCGGCGTGGAGGCACGCACCAAACGTTCAAGTCGGATCTGACTTTCCGCAGCCTGACGCGCCACCGTCGCCATCAGGGACAGACCCGGCAGGGAATCGCCGACAATGTCGTCCCCGAGCCTCATCAGGCTCCGCAGTCCCGCGACCGCAAAGATCACCGAGAGCGCGAGCATGATGCAGAGAAATCCCGTGCCGAGCGCAATGCGCCGGCCGATCGTGGTGGAAGCCTTCATGGTGATGAGCGCGAAAGGTTGGACATAGGGGGAAAACGTGAGGCCCGCGGCGGATTTGAACACACGACCGCGAAGGACAGCGCATCGGACGCTGCGTGACAAAATCGACAATCCCCAGCCGAACAACCCAAAAGACCGGCGCTTCCGCAAGTTACGTAGCGCCCGCAAAATGCCCTTGATTATTTTTGTATTTCGCAAAATAGACAATTACTCATGATGCTGAAACAACGCACTGCGATATTCAAGGCGCTGGGGCATCCCGCGCGCCTGCGCATGACCGAATACCTTGGTGGCGGCGAACGTTGTGTCTGCGACTTGGTGGGCGTTGCCGGCCTGGGCTGGTCCACTGTCTCCCGTCATCTTTCGGTCCTCAAACGGGCGGGGGTCGTCACCGATGAACGGCGGGGACCCAAGATATTCTATCGCCTGAACCTTCCCTGCGTGTCCTCCCTGCTGCAATGCCTCGAAAGGGATGACCCACCCAACCCAGAGGGTGTCCGGTGCTGCCCGTCCGCGACGGACACGATGGCCGGCCCCTCGGGCGCTTCGAAAGTCACGTGCTGCGGTTTCCCATGAACCCCCGACCGGATCCGGCATACGAAGGGGCTGGCTCCACGGGAGTCCTGCCTGCCAACCGTCTCCCGGCGTCGTTCCACCCAGCAGGCCGGCCCTCACTTCAGGCCTCACAGTTCAACGACCACCCTCTCGAGGCCGCGAAACAGGCCGCCATGGTTCGCGTCGCATGCTGTCTGGCGGCGACCGTCCCCGCCATCGCGCTGCTCTCGGTCTATTACAGCAAGGAGGAAGGGCTTCACTATTGGATCCGCCTGCTCATGGGCATGGAGCTCGTGGTCGGCTCAGTCAGCCACCTGCTGATGCTCAGGCACCTGTCCATACGGGCTCAAGCCTGGTGGTCGGTCACCTGGCTCACCTTTGCCTCGGCGCTCGCGGAGGCGCACCTGGGCCCCACTATCGGAGGCGGCCTCTCCTGGGTGCTGAGCCTCCTGGTCGCCGTGTTCTTCCTGTCCACAAACGCCGGCGTCGCGGTGGTCGCCGCCTACGCCCTCTCCTCCGCTTCCACGATCTTTTTGGTTCACCTCGGGCTCCTTCCACGGCCCGAGGATTTTGCGATCGACGGCGATCCCCTGAGCTCCGTGCAGATTCACCTGGCCGGACTCGCCGTGCTCATCGTCTGCCTGAGGGTATTCCGCCTCACCACCGACGCCCTGCACGACGCCATCCAATCGATGCAACGCCAGCACAACGAGAAAATGGAGGCAGACCGGGCAAGGAAGGAGGCCGAGACCCGCATGCTCGCGAACCAGCATTTTGAGGCGATCGGCAAACTCGCCGGAGGCGTCGCCCACGATTTCAACAACGCCCTGACCATCGTCCAGTGCAACGCCGAGCTGCTCAAGCTGACGCTCTCCGAACCCGACGACCGCGCCCGGGCCGACGACATCCTCACCGCATCCCGCGCAGCCGCGCAATCCACCCGGCAGCTGCTCAGCCTGAACCGGCGCTCCGTAAGTGTGCCCAGCGTGCTGCGGCCCGACGTGGCCCTCGGCGAATTCTCCCAGATGGTGCGTTCCGTCCTCCCCGAGACCGTCCACCTAAAGGTCGATCTCGCCTCGACCCGCCAGATCCGCGTCGCCTCGGGCGATCTCCACCAGGCCATCCTGAATCTCGTGCTCAATGCCAGGGATGCGATGCCAGAAGGCGGCACGATCCGCCTCCGGTCATTCGATTCCCAGTCCTCAACAGGCTCCCCCCAGGTCACCGTCTGCGTCTCGGACACCGGTTGCGGCATCAGCCCCGAGCTGTTTCCGAAGATCTTCCAGCCCTTTTTCACCACCAAGGCCGAAGGCAAGGGCACCGGGCTCGGTCTCGCCATGGTGAAGCAATTCGTCGACCATTCTAACGGCCAGGTGTGGGTCGAAAGCACCCCGGGACACGGCACCCGGATCAACCTGGCCTTTCCTGAAATCTCCGACGCCGCAGTCGCGGCTCCCCTGTTCGGAACGCCCCCCTGTCCCTCCAATCGACATGTCCTGCTGGTCGAAGACGAGTCCACGTTGCGAACAACGATGGAGATCGTGCTCGCACGCGCCGGTTTCCGCGTGACCGCCTGCACCTGTGTAGAGGAAGCGCTCGCCTGCCTCCAGGTTGGCGATGACTACGATTTGCTCTGCACCGACGGCGTCACCGGCCCCGTGCCCGTCACAGAGCTCATCTCCCGTTTCTCCCAGCTTCGCGCTCAGTCCAAAATCCTCGTCTGCTCCGGGCATCTCGAGTCGGACGGCATCCAGCGCCTCCTGGAGGAGCAAAGCGTGGCGTTCATGCACAAGCCCTACACCGGAGCCGAACTCCTGGCACGACTCCACGAACTCGCCTCCGACGGCCCGCCTGACAGGCATCGGCTGCCTGCCTGAGCGGGGCCGCGCCCCTTTTCCACTCGACGGAAACCGTGCGTCTGACTCCGGCGCCAGCCGTCGCTCAGGCCGCGTCGGCCACGAATTCGTCGTTCGCCTGGCCGTCCTTCGTGGCGATCAGCTTCTTTGGCACCAGCAATAGCGCCGGGAGGATGAGCGCATACACGCACGTCGTCGCAATCACGCAGTAGAGGAACCCGTTCGTCGAGCTGCTTGCGTAGATCTTCGATCCCACGATGTCGCCACCTCGGTACGATAACGACGAAAACCCGTCGACCAGCATCATGAGCGTGCCCTGCAGTCCCGGCGGGCAGGAACGCATCGACAAGTCATAGATCGCGGCCGTCACGATGCCTCCCATCAGCCCCATCGGCGCAGCCAACCAGACCGCCGCCTCCGCCGAGTGGATGAACGCCAGCGGCACCATCTGCGGCACCGCAATGACCATGCCCCACCAAAGCAGCTTCTCCAGCGAGTACCGCTTGCACAGATACCCGTACAGGAAGAACACCGGGATGAACGAAGCCGCGAAAACCGCACTGTAGTAGCCGTAAGTCGCATCCGAGCCGTGCAGGTTGTTCGTAAGATAAAACTGGAGCGGCGTGTTCGAGCCCGGTGCGAAACTCCACAGGAACATGATCAATACCGCCGGATAGATCGCCTTGTGCTTGAGCAGCCGTTTCACGTTGCTCCAGAAGCTGCCGTGTTTCGCCAGCGGCTGGTCGTAGGCATGCGAAAATACCGCCCGCGGTTTCCAAAATCCAATCAGCATGATCGACAGCGACAGCCCCGCCATCAGCAGGAATACCCGCGAAGGCGTCATGTGGTCCGCCAAATAACCCGACGCGATCGCGCCCAGAATCACCGGGATGGAGGAAACAATCTGCCAAAGCGCACTCAGCCGCCCCGACATCAGGTGCTCCTGACCGATCAACGCAAGCAGACCCTGATAGGCCGCTGTGATCAAACGCGATGACATCATCACCAGCAGCATGCCCACGAACAGCCCCGTGTACGTGATCGGTGACGACGCCATCCAAAAATACACGACGGCCGTGATCAGCGAGAACAGGATGAAGTAGCCTCGATCGCGCATACCGAACGGATTCCACGAGTCGCGCGTCATGCCGAACACGAAGGCAAAATACAGCGGTATCGCCGTGAGCAGCCGAAACGTCGCGATCTGCGTCGCCGACGCGTGCAGCTGGTTCTTCAGCATGTACGTCGTCGCGATGTCCAGCATGTAGCCGCTGGGCAGGCTCAGGTACACGAGAAAGGTCAGCGGACCGAAGTAGAGGAAGACCGATCCAGCCTTGGGTTTCGAAGCAGTCGTCGTTTCAGAGGACGGGGTGTTCATGCATGAATAAAATCGACGGTGTCACCGATGCCACGGCCTTGGCCCAACGCCCGAAGGCCCACCCCCGGCCCCATCCGCGCGCCATCCTTGATGACCGCGCGTCATGCAACGGATGAGCCCAACCGGTCTGGCGCAATGCCCTGCAATCATATCAGGGAAGTCCGCCGGCGCCGTGTCGCACATCGCACCGCATGGAGTCCCGAGAACGGCAGTGAATTCGGAAAAAAGGACCGCGCCCGGTTGAGCATAGCTCACACACTCCGAGAACCGACCC
This sequence comes from bacterium, assembly GCA_021780625.1. Next base: position 7,933 of record JAJXYI010000696.1, read on the forward strand.
CGCTGCAAACCGAAACTCTCCGCATCCGCGAACACTTTTCGTTCCATCCCCAACCCGCTCCCTCAACCGCTGAAACGCGCCCGGGCATAAGGCAAAACGTCTGCAATTTCGCGCACGCAAACGGCATCCGGATTGAACCCCGTGCCCCCCCGCGTCATACTCGCGGCATGTCCAAGCTTACGGCGGCCCTCCTCCTCGGGCTCGGTTTCGCAGCGTGCGAGACCCTCGCCCTTCCCGGTTGGTTCGACACGGTCGAGCCGCGGATCGAACAGGCGCTCGTCACTCAATTCGGCGAGGAGGAGCGCCCCCGCGCGGTACGCGGCCTCCGGCAGATGGCCGCCCAGTGGGGTCCCTACGACGGCGATGCCAAGGCCTTCGAGGATTTCGCCATGGAGAACTTCGCCGGAGACATGAACTCTCGCGACGCGCTCTTCGATCGTTTCCAACGCCACCTCGAGGTCCTCCAAGGAAAACTCTCAGAGATCGCCTACGATTTCAGGCTGCAGGTCGACCTCGACCGCGGAACCATCCTGCCCTTCGACCACCGCTTCGCAGCCGTCGACCCGTCCGCCCACGTCGCGGACGATTTCTTCGCCAACAAGCTCGCGTTCGTCGCCCTGCTCAACTTCCCGCTCACAACACTCAAGGAAAGTCTCGAGCAGGGACCCAAGTGGTCGCGGCGCGAATGGGCGGAAGCACGCCTCGCCCAACGGTTCTCCAGCCGGCTGCCTGCAAAGATCCAGCAGGGCATCACCGATGCCGAGCGTTCGGCCGAATCGTACGTCGACGCCTACAAGATCCATGCGGACATGCTCGTGGATCCGAAGGGACGGCGCTTTTTCCCCGCAGGCACGATTCTGACTCCCCACTGGAATCTCCGCGACGAGATCAGGGCCAGATACTCCGATCCCGCGGGAATCGATGCCCAACGTCTGCTCGCCAAAGTCATGGAGCGAATCGTCGACCAAAGCATCCCGGAGATCGTGATCAACAACCCCTCGATCGTCTGGGCCCCCTACGCCAACACGGTGACCGCAGCGCCCGACGCCACAATCCGATCCTCGGGGGCCGCACCGTCCAACCGCCCCGCGCCCGACACACGTTATGCGTTTATGCTCGAACTGTTCCGCGCCAATCGGGCCGCCGATCCCTACTACGCATCGGCCCCCACCCTCATCGCCCGGAAGTTCGACCTCGACCGGCAGATGGGCGACGAGCGCGTGAAGGCGATCCTCGAGCAGATCCTGGCATCGCCGCAGTTCGCGCGCGCCGGGCGACTCGTGGCGAAACGCCTGGGACGCCCGCTCGAACCCTTCGACATCTGGTACAACGGATTCCGCCCCATTCAATCGGTCCCCGAGGCGGACCTCGACGCCGCCACCCGCAAACGGTACCCGACGGTCGAAGCCTTCCGGGCCGACCGGCCACGCATCCTTGGGACCCTGGGTTTCGCCCCCGAGCGCGCCGCCTTCCTCCTATCGCTGATCGATATCGAGGCCTCACGCGGCCCCGCCCTCTCACTGCCCGGCGAGATGCGCGGAGAAAAGACACGGCTGCGCATCCGCGTCGAAGCCGATGGCATGAACTTCGGCGACTACGTCTCCGCAGTCCGCGAAATGGGCCGCGCCATCGATCAGGCCGTGTCGATGAACGAGGTCGATTATACCCTCCTGCATGGCACACCCGGCATCGCGTTCTCCGATTCCCTGGCTCTGCTCACGCAATCCCATGCCCTCGAGCTGCTCGGCATCGTCGAACCCGATTCCCGCACAGCCGACTCCAAAGTGCTCGATGATTTCTGGCAGGCGGCGGAAATCAGCGGCGTGTCGCTGGTCGAGCTCGAGATCTGGCGCTGGATGTACGCCCATCCCTATGCTCGGCCCGCCGACCTGAAGGTCGCGGTGCTTCAGATCGCACGCGACACCTGGAACCGCTGGTACGCTCCCGTGATCGGCGTGCGCGACAGCACGCTGCTGGCCGTCTATTCCCACACGGTTTTCACCGAACTCTCCCTGGCTGATTATGCGACCGGGCACGTGATCGCGTATCAGATCGAGACGCAAATGCGGAAGGCGGGAAACTTCGGCGCCGAGTTCGAACGCATGGCCAAGTTCGGCAATCTTCCGGCCGATCTGTGGATGAAGAACGCGACCGGTCAGGCGGTATCCGCCGAGTCATTACTCGCCAAAACCGCTCTCGCGCTCGACAGCTTCGACCGCTGAAAGCCGATGCGCCGGGCCCCCGCTAGCCTCCTCTGAGCACGCGTTCGACCAGGCCGCCCGCACGGCTCCAGAACAGGTGCACATAGGAGGCATGCAATCCGCGCCGCCCAAAACCCTCGCGCCGCTCCGCACCCGTGGAACGCCTCACCACCCTCCATAGATTCGCCTCCGCCTCCTCGGCTTCCCAGCGCGAATGATGAAACTCGTGCCCACGGCAGGGTCCGCCGCCATCGTCAGGTCTACCCTCGCAATAGCCGAAATGCTGCAGGTTCCGCGTCATGACGACTGCCCCGGGAACCACGCCCACCATCGGATGCCGCGCCCCCGTCTGGTCCACCAGAAATTCGGAAAGATACATGAGCCCCCCGCACTCGGCGTAACACGGCAATCCGGCCGCGATCACAGCCCGAATCTCCCGGCGGAGCAGTTCGTTGGCGGCGAGCGGCGCCGCATAGACCTCCGGAAAGCCGCCGCCCAGCACCATGCCCTCGATGCCCGACGGAAGCGCGGAATCCTCGAGCGGAGAAAATGGCACAATCTCAAAGCCGACATCCGCGAGGTGGTCCAAATTCGCCGGATAATAGAAATGAAACGCCGCGTCACGAGCCACGGCAATCCGCGTCCGCGCCCCGGTCCGCGACGGCGCGGCCTGCCTTGCCGGTGCAGGCTCCACGAGATCCAGCAGAGCCACCACATCGAGGTACGATTCGGCAATCGCCGCCCATTCGCCGACCGAAACGAAGGTGCGCTCCTGCGCGGCCTGAAGGCCCAGATGCCGTTCAGGCCATTTGAGGCGCTCATCGGACGGAATCGCCCCAAGCACGGGTATGCCAAGCGGCGCCACGGCCTCCCGCAGGTAGCGCGCATGAGATTCGCCTCCCACCTGGTTCAAAATCAGGCCAGCTATCCTTCCCTCCCCCGCCTCGGCGACAAAACCCCGCACCGTCGCGAGCACCGAACGCCCGGCCGTCGAGCAGGGCAGCACAAGGATCACAGGCCAGTCGAGCAGGCGCGCAAGTTCGGCCGTGCTGCCCTCGTCCGACGTCGACGTGGCGCCATCAAACAGGCCCATCACCCCCTCCACCACGGAGACCGCTCCCTCCCCATGCCTCAGAGCCTCCGCCTTCACCCCCTCCGCACCGAGCAACCAGGTGTCGAGCGTCCGCGAGGGCCGTCCCGCATACCGCTCGTGATAGCTCCCGTCGATGTAGTCCGGCCCCGCCTTGAACGGCTGCACGCGCAGACCCCTACACCGGAGCGCCGCCAGCAGCAGGCAGGTCGTCGCAGTCTTCCCTCCGCTGCTGTGTACGCCACCCACGATGAAGCCAGTCGGCTTACCGCACCGCCGAGACTGAGGAAACGAATCCGGATTTTTGAGGTCAGTCACCGGCTCGCAAGGGAACCGCTCTGCCCGGCCAGTGCAAGGAGCGAGGCAGCCCCATATCGCGATTCAACCCGACTTTGCCCGAGTCCGCTTGCTCTTCCCAGGAAGGCGGCTTGGTTCCAAACCTCCCCGTCAACGAGCCTCCCCTCGTCCATCCAATCATGAATCCAACGCACGCCCCCTCCAGCGATGCCGAACACACGGAGGCCATGCAATCGCTGCAGGCCGAAATGCACGCCAAGATCAGCGCGGCCAGGGAGAAACGCGGCCTCGTGATGGTCCACACCGGCAACGGGAAGGGCAAGACCACCGCAGCGTTCGGCATGCTGGCACGCATGCTTGCCCACAAACGGCGCTGCGCGGTCGTCCAGTTCATCAAGAGTCACAACGATACCGTTGCACGCCTCTTCCAGAGCCCTCTGCTCGAATGGCATCATGTCGGCGACGGTTTCACCTGGGACACCCAGAACCGCGCGGCCGACGTCGCCTCGTGCCGCGCCGGTTGGAAAATCGTCTGCGGCTACCTTCAGTCGCCCGACCTTTCGTTTCTCATGCTCGACGAACTCAACGTGGTCATGGCCTATGACTACCTGCCCGTCGACGAGGTCGTCGCTGCGCTCGCCGAAAAGAGGCCCGATTTGCACGTGGTCATCACGGGGCGCGGCGCGCCGGACAAACTCGTCGAGATCGCGGATCTCGTGACCGAAATGCGCGAGATCAAACACCCTTTCAAGGACGGCGTGAAGGCTCAGGTCGGCATCGAATTCTGACGATTCCAAATAGACCGTAAAAAACCCACTTGAACGCCAGAGGGCTCAGAGCCGAAAGCCCAAGGTTCAGGTCTTGCCCCGACTGCTGCGTCGTTCCACCGGAGCGTCGCCCTCGGGAGGCGGCGCCGGCGCGAACTTCTGGAAACCCAGCGGGCGCGGCACCATACGGATCGCATTTTCCGGAGCCGGACACACCGGCTGGCACGCACCACAGCCGGTGCACAACCCCGGCACGACGCGCGGCAGTCCGCTATCCGAGACCAGTGCCCCCGGCACCGGACAGCGCTCCACGCAGACGGAACACGCGATTTCGTGATAGGCCAGGCAGAGGCGCCCGCCGATCACCGCAATGAGATCCCCCGCCGGAGGCGCGGGCGGCACAGGCAGAGGCGCCAATCCTCCCTCAGCGCCGGCCTTCAGGGCCCGCCGAAACGGCGAGAGTAGCCCGGAGAACATTTCCCTGCGGGTTACCGGCTGTGAGTTGGGATCGGAGGGAATCGGCATGTGAGGACGGCCCGGAGGCGCGTCCTCACAGCAAACACACGGAGCGCAGTCCGGCAACTCGCGAGCGACACCGCCCCCCCCGAGGCAGGTTCAAAATCCAATGCTGGCACCACCGTCGACGGGCAGCACGACGCCCGTGACAAACGAGGCCGCCGGCGAAGCCAGAAAGACCGCCGCCCAACCGACCTCCGAGGGAAGTCCAAGCCTGCCCATCGGGGTGCGCGACAGCACCTTGGCCGTCCGCGCCGGATCGCCTTCCATCGCCTTCCTCGACATGTCGGTCGCAATCCAACCCGGTGCGATCGCGTTCACCCGAACGCCGTCGGGCGAAAGCTCCGTCGCCAGCGTTCGCACCAGCCCCACATAGGCCGACTTCGCCGCGCTGTAGGCCACCACCTGGGGAATGCCAAAAAGCGAGGCCATCGAGGCCGTGAAGAGGATCGA
>JAJXYI010000260.1 GCA_021780625.1 bacterium
GAGGGCGGCCCGGATGTCGGAGGTGGTCTCGAAGTAAACCAGGCGGCCAAGGTTGTATCGCGCCGTGAAGGCCGAAGGGTCGTCACGCATACGATGTTCGGCCAATCGCCGCGGCGGGTCGTTGGTAACGCCGGTGTAGAGGACGCCGTTGCGCCGGTTGGAGAGGATATAAACGGCACAGATCAGCGGTTGCATCGTCGCGGCGACCCTCTCCCGGGGTTTGCGTTTTGCGTTGCTTCACGCCCCTTGCGATCCCCTCGGCCCCGCTGCCAGATCCACAGGTGTCGCGGGCCCGTGGAGATCCTTCGTCGCTTCGCTCCTCAGGATGACAGAGACGGTAATGTGACTGAGGGCGACGCGACGAGGCATGGCGACGGTCAGGCGGTCTTGGCGGCGGCTTCGCGGACGAGGGCGATGAACAGGCCGAGCATGCCGCCCAGGATCGCGGCGAGCAGGGCCTTGGTGGCGCCGCCGCGCGGCTTGGGGGTTTCCGGCGGGACGGCCGCGGCGCCGAGGCGGACGTCCTCGACGCCCTCTTGCGCCTTCGCGAGCACCGCCTGGTTGTACGCCTTGGCCAGCTCGGAGTACAGCTCCTGCTCGTGGTCGATGTCGCGGCCGAGTTGGGCCACGCGCGTGTCGCGCTCACGGGTGATCTCGTCGAGCTCGCGCTGCTTGTTCCGGTTGAGCTCACCGAGGCCGTTGGCGCGGTCCTCTTGCAACGTCTGCAGCCCGGCGTCGCGCTCCTCGCTGATCTTCGCCAGAGTGGCCGTGTCGGGCGCGTACTCTTGATCAAGCCGTTGGACCTCATCGGCGAGCCTGGCGATTTCTCGCTTGAGCTGTTCGGCACGGGGCGCGAGCGTGAAGACGTCAGTCTCGACTTTGCTCACCCTCGTGGCCAACTCTTCGTAGATCGGGCTAAGCTGCTGCGAGACGAGACTGCGCTGCTGCAGCTGTTGCCAGTTGACGTTGGCATTAGCGGCACTGGCGTTGGCGAGCGACTGCCACAGGGCGTCATCCGTGATCGCCTTGCGGACGTCGAAGTACTGTGGCGCCGCCGCGAGCTGTTTGCGCAACGCTTCCAGCTCCAGCTTGCGTTGGTCGAGCTGCGAGTTGACTCGCGCCTGCTCGCCTTGCAAGTCGCCATAGGTCTGGCGCATGCTCTCGAGGCGGATCCTGCGCGTCTCGAGGCTCTTGTCAGCCGAGAACTTCTCCAACATCTCGCGCGAGGCTGCTCGGTACGCAGCCACCAGCTTAGCGGTTTCGTTCTTGTAGCTGGTGATCGTGTCGTCCCACCGGGTCGTGGCGTCGTCGAGCTTCTTTTGCATCGAGTCCCGCGCGTCGGTCCGGTCCTGTTCGAGCTTGGCCACCGCACTGCGCGCTTCCGGGTACTGCTTGTCGATCAACTCGACGGTGGCCGAGGTCGGTCCCGCCATCAGTTGCCGCGTGTGCTCGAGGAAGACCGTGGCCCACTCGTTGGCGATCGCCGAGGCCTGGGCGCCTGAACGGCCGCGCGCCACCGCTTGGAGCATGGGGGCCAGGACGGTCTGCTCGGCGGCGCGCGAGGCGAAGATCTTGGTGTTAATCTCGCGACCCAGCCGCAGGAGGTCATCCGACTTCAGAACGCCCCGAGCGATCAAGCGCCGTCTGGCCTCGGCGATGACGGCGTCCGATTCGAGCAACTGTTGATACCCCTGGACGGTCAGGGTCGAGGGCTTGAGGTCGGAGGCGAACTTGGGCGGCACGATGATCAGCGTGGCCGCCGCTTCGTACGAGTGAGCCACGAAGAGGATCACGTAAAGGCCGACGACGAGCCCGGCCGCGAACGCCGTGCCGAAGATCAGCCGCCAGTGGCGTTGGAAAAAGGCGACGATGTCGGCGAAGGAGAGTTCGCCACCCTGATCTTCGGGGTGGCTCTGCAGCAGTTGCTGGTTTTCAGTCATGGGCATGGGTCCTGTCGTCGAACTATGGGTTGGTCAGAGAAAATAGCAGGGAGAGGTGATCGTCAACATGGCTGCAGACATCGGAGTTGCCGGGCCCGATCCTGACGTGGGATCGGCCGCTCGGCACGCTCCCGCCGTTGGTTCGCCTTGCAAACCCTGGCACGCCATGAGTTAACATCGGTACAATCCAATTCACCTCGACACATCCGCACTACCCATCGGAAGGCTTAGACTCCCCGGCCTCCCGCGGTGATCGACAGCTGCTCCACACCCCCGATGTGGCGGGTCCCCACCTCGACACCCACCACCGCCCCACACCGACACCAGGTCCACCCCATCACGGGCCAGAGTCGATCACCCCGCCGACCCTGAGTGCCCTTTGGGCGACCCGGTCGTGCGGCAACCGGGCCGTCGGCCTCCAACCCCAGAAAATGCAAGGCTTGGACAAAAGTATGACTCCACCTCGGCTTCGATCGAGGCGGCAGCCACGCAGTCCGAGACTCGGTGAAGGGCGGTAACATAAATCTTCGGAGGGACGTATAGCAGGCTCCTCAATTCCCGTCAACAGAGTTCGTGTGTGTGCGTCCTCGACTCTGTCTCGGTTGCGGGCCGCGGCCACCTGGCGCGCCGCTATCGCCCGCGGTTGTTGTTCTCTGGCAGGCATGAAACCGCCGGTACGGCGCACCGGCCCCATATCTACAGAACACAGAGAAGAATACTGGCTTGCATGTGGGAGCTGAGCACGGGGTGCACGGTGGTCAGTCCGCGAACGCCTGCACCCTCTCCGGATGAATGGCCGCCCCTGCCGCTCGCCGGCCGATGCGCCGACGCGGGAGGCGACCGGCGGACTCGTGCCGTCATCCCCGCGAAAGCCTGTCCCGGACGTTGATCCGGGGCGGGGATCCAGGACCCTCGGCGGCAGCGACAGCGGCCTGGGGTCCCGCGTTCGCGGGAACGACGACAAGACTCAATTCCGCGCTTGTGCGACGACGGGACGGCAGCGGGCGCGCGGCGCGCGCGTCCCACATCTACAGGCAGAACTGAGGACTACATCCGGGTTCTGGTGCGGCTACAGGCTTCTATCGACTTGGTCCGGGTGTTGCGCCGTCCACGCCAGGAGACCCACCAACGCGTCGTCGATGTCGGCCAGCTCGCTCGAAAGGATCCGATACAGCTCTGCGGGCGTTACCTCATCGTAGAAGTGCACCGATCGGTTGCGGTAGCGCGCCATCACGCGAAGACGCGCCGCGATGGTTGGGTCGAGGACGCCGAGCCGCCCCAATTCCGCCGCCACCTCCGCGTATTCGGGCACGGGCTTGCCAAAC
>JAJXYI010000190.1 GCA_021780625.1 bacterium
GCCCTCGGTGAACCAGATGTCCTTGCCGGGAAAGAGCGTGTGCAGGGTGGTCATCTCGCTCGGGTCGCCGCCGTAGTGGTGGAAGCCCGCGCCCGCGGTGTAGGAGGCCGCGGTCGGGTCGGAGAGGATAGCCTGGGGGATGGTCCAGCCGTCGTAGTTGTGGTCGTAGCAGATGATCTTCGTGGAGAATCCGGCGGCCTTGAGGGCGGGGCCGAGCTGGTCGATGAAGGCGATCTGCTGCGCGGCGGTGAGCGTCGATCCGGGGTAGTTGGACGGTGAATACCCAGGCTCGTTCTGCGGGGTGACCGCGTAGATGCCTATGCCCTCGTCCGCGTAGGCCTCGATGAACTTCACGAAATAGTCCGCGAAGGTGGACACCATGTCGGACCGGAGCGTGCCGCCGATCATGGAGTTGCTGGTCTTCATCCAGCCGGGCGGGCTCCAGGGGCTGGCGATGATCCGGATCGAGGGGTTCTGGTCCAGGGCGAGCCGGATCGCGGGGATGATGGCGTCCTCGTCCTTGACGACCGAGAAGTGGTCGAGCGCGGTGTCGCCGGCGGTGTCGTCGTAGCTGTACATCGTCCGGCTGAAGTCGCAGGCGCCCATGGGCTGCCGGAGCATGCTCAACCCGATGCCGTCGGGCCCGAAGAGGGCGTCCATCACCTCGGTCCGCTTCGCGGACGAGAGCTGGTTCATGATCAGCGACGAGGCGGAGTCGGTCAGCGAGACGCCGAAGCCGTCCATCTGCTGGTACCGGGTCGTCGGATCGACGGCGATGGTGAGCGGCGCCGTGCCGGAGTCGGGGCCGAAGGTCAGGCCGGCCTGCTGCGAAAGCTTTGAGGAGAGGTCCGCCGTGGTGCGCCAGACGCCGACCGCCTCGCCCGCCCCGGACGCCGCCGCGGCGGCGAGCAGCACTGCGGCGAGCGCCGCCGAAAAGCGGGCGGTGCGGTTCATCGATGGAGCAGGACGGTCATGATCGAGTGCTCGGGGCTGTTGAGCTCGGCGGCCTGGCCGGCCATCCACAGGTGGAAGGGCTGGGCGGCGTCGGTCGGATTCATGACGACCACGGCGATGCTGCCGTCGGTGTTGAGGAAGGCGGTGGTGAGCAGGGTGTCGACGGTGGCGGAGCTGATGATGCGGCGCGCGCCGGGACGGATGAACTTGGAGAACTGCCCGATGTAGTAGAACGCGTTGGTGAAATGGAGCGCGCCCGTGTCGGTGTCGCCGTGCACCGGGGCGAAGCAGAAGTTGCCCACGTGGTTGGGGCCGCCGTGCTGGTCGAGCAGGATGTTCCAGTCGGTCCAGCCTTCGGCGCCGTTGTTGAAGTCGTGGATCATGGCGGTGCCGTAGGTCTCGCCGAGCTTCCAGTCGTCCATGCCCTTCGGGTCGAAGGGACCGTTGCAGCCCTCGGTGAGCATGAGGTGCGCGGCGGGGAAGGCCTCGTGCACGCGCCGCACGTTGTCGTAGCAGGGTTCCACATACCAGTGGAAGCCGACGCCCCACACGTACTGCGCGGCGGCGGGGTCGTCGAGGATTGTCTCGACGCGCTGGTACATCTGGGTGCGGTTGTGATCCCAGACGATGATCTTCTTGTCGCCGAGGCCGGCGGCGCGGAGGACGGGGCCGAGGTGGTCGCGGACGAAGTCGCGCTCCTGGGCGGCGGTGTACACGCAGGACTCCCAGGTCTGGACGGCCATGGGCTCGTTCTGGACGGTCAGGCCCCAGATGGGCACGCCGTTGGCCTGGTAGGCGTCGATGAACTTGACGAAATAGCGGGCCCAGGCGTCGGCGAACTCGGGCTTGAGCGAACCGCCGTGGAGCATGTTGTCGTTGGTCTTCATCCAGGCCGGCGGGCTCCAGGGGCTCACGAAGACGGGGATGGGCTTTCCGGCGACGGCGAGGGCCTCGCGCAGCATCGGGATGCGGTAGCGCAGGTCGTGGGCGATGTTGAAGGTCTTGAGGTCCTTGTCGCCGTCGGCGACGTAGGTGTAGCTGGACGACGAGAAGTCGCAGCTGTTGATGTTGGTTCGGACGAGGGAGTAGCCGATGCCGGAGACCGGGTCGAAATACGCGCGCAGCAGCTCGGCGCGACGGGCGGGCGGGAGCTTGAAAAAGGTCTCGGCGGCGGCGTCGGTGATGGCCCCACCGATGCCCACAAGGGACTGGAAGGAGTGCGAGGGGTCGACGAAGACGCACTGCTGTTTCTCGGTCGGCTGGGGCAGCGGCGCGAAGGTGACGGCGCCGATGTTGGAGAGCCGGTGACCCGAGTCGCGGTCCGTGAGGAAGGCGGTGCCGGAGACCCCGGCGCGGGCGGCGGAGCCGAAGGCGAGGCAGGCGGCGAGTGCCGGAAGAAGGAGTTTGGCTGATGGATTCATAGGCACGGAAGATAACCACGGACCGGAAATCCGCATCCGGAGGAGGAGGGGGTGCCCCCGGAGCCCGACCCCACCCCCCTGACATGCGGGGCCGGACTCCAGGAGGCCCGGCCCCAGAAAACCCCCGGGGGCCGGGCAACAGACCGACGCATCGGTCAGAGCTTGTAGTCGAACTCGAGCCGCCAGGAGCGAGGCGCGTTGTAGATGAAGCCGTACAGCTTGTGGTCGTCGGCGACGTTATCCACGTTGAGCTGCACGCTCGAGTCGTGGCCGTTGAGCTTGAACGCGTAGCGGACCATCGCGTTGTAGATCGTCTTGCTGGGCGTGCTCAGGAAGATCGTGTTGCCGTTGTTGTCCAGGGCGTTCTGGCCGTAGGCCGGGTAGATCACGCGCGAGCTCTCGTAGGTGCCGCCGAAGCCGAAGGACAGGCCCTTGAGCGAGGTGGACTTGGGCATCTTGTAGTTGATCCAGAAGGTGCCCTGGTCGCGCGGCGTGTCGTCCATGGGGAGCCCGTTGCCGAACGCGATATAGGTCGAGGTGTCCTGAGGATTCGAATACACCTGGCTGAGCGGCCGGCCCGCGGTGGCGGACCACGAGATCGGCGCGTACCAGATGGCCCAGCGGTCCTGCGGGTACGGATACTTGGCCCAGGCCTGGGCGTTGAGCACGACCTTCTCGATGTGGGACCAGGAGAGGAGGATCTGGAGGTTGTCGACCGGGGTGATCAGCAGCTGGCCGTCCCAGCCCGACGAGCGGTCGGAGCCGGTGGCGACGCTGTGCTGCGCGCCGTTGTCGTCCATGGTGGCGTTGTTGACCAGGTTGTCGAAGGGCAGGCTGCCCGGGTCGGCGCCGTTGTAGATCCAGCCCCACCAGCCGTACTGCTTCTCC
>JAJXYI010000545.1 GCA_021780625.1 bacterium
GCTCGGACTTTACCCTTGTAAATAACTCATCGGCAGTTGGATGAGTTCTTTCAGACAACAGGATTCCGTAGACGACCTCACGTTGCGGCGTGCTGCGAAGGCCGCTGCGGGTGAGGCGGGAGGAGATGGACTCGGTATCGGTGGAAACCATGGAATGTCGGTAAAGCACAAAATTGGAATGGGTCTAAGTTTCAAGTGAGATTTGGAATTATTCCAAAATGTGATGAGCTTCAGGTCTTCAGGAAAGAAATACTGGTGGGCGGCATTCCGGGCCGCTGGAGCGGCGCGCGCGCGGCCGAATCCTGGTGACGGAGGCGCCAGCGGTATTCGATAATTGGAGACATGGGCCGGGCGGCATCGGTGGAATCCGGGCTCAGCACTTCTACGGATCCGCGCTACGGGTGGTCCGACATGGTCCGGAGGGAGGCCGACCGCGAAGGGAGTCGATGAGGATGGGGAATGGCCTTATTCGGCATGGCAGGCTTGCAGCCTACGACAGGAAGTTCACCGTAAACCTGACATGATACTCGTCGTGGAAGACAAGGAAGGGGTTCGGTTGATCATCAAAGCCGTGTTGGAGCGCAGTGGCTACCGGCCCCTGATGGCGAACAACGGCGAGGATGCTGTGGCGGTCTGGAACGCGCACAAAAACGAGATCGACCTGCTGTTTACGGACGTGGTCATGCCGGGAGGCGTGACGGGCAAGGATTTGGCGGACAAACTCCGCGAGGAGCGTCCGAGCCTGAAGGTCGTGTTTTGCAGCGGCTTTGGCGCCGACGTGATCGGGTCGGAGATTGTGAGCGCCCCGGGCAACTATTTTCTGGCGAAGCCTTTTGATATCGAGCGGCTGAAGCAGGTGGTCAGCCAGGCGCTACTCGGAGCCTGAAACCCGGCGCGGGTCGGAGCGTTCAACGCAGGCGGTCTCCCTGAGGGACGCGGACGGAACGTTGTCGCCTTGCGGAAAGAGGCAGCCCGACAGACGGAGCGGTCAACAAGGGTCTCGATCCGGCGGTCGAAATCGAATCACAAGGGGCAAAAGGGCTGACTGTGACCCTCGGCGAGGCGTCTCCGATCGAGCCCAGTTGCACCGGCGCCTGCGTCTTCTGCGCTGGCGCCGGTTCGGTTAACCGCGTTTCGCGGGAAAAATCGAGGTGCGCGGGACCTCAGTTGACGACGACGGGGACGGGGCCCTGGGTGGCTTTCCCGAGGAAGACCTGACGTTCGACGGTGTGGCCATCGGGCAGGGTGATCGAGAGCTGGTAGGTGCCGAAGAAGGCGCGGAAGGCGGCTTGCCCGTCGGTGTCGCTGGAGACCTCTCCGTTGCTGGTCCACACGTCGTGGATGAGGTGGACGAGGTGCTGCCCGGCCACGTTGAGGGTGCCGTCGGCGTTCATGAGTGCGGCGTCGGGTCCGAGCCAGTGGTGTTTTGCATCGAAACCCCAGAGGACGAGGGCCTGGACTCCGGGATGGCTGAACGACAGGCGGAACAGCATGTCGAGGACCTTCGCGCGGCGTTCGGGATCGTGGACTTTGGCGCTGATTTCCGTGATGTGGATGGGCAGGCCGGTGGCGGAGTAGAGGCGGTCGAGGGTGGCGAGGAAGGCCTTCGGCGTGAGCGGCGTGCGGAGCATCCAGTCGGGACGCCCGTCGTTGATGATCTTAGCGTTCGGATTGTCGGTGAAACGATCCGTATCATGAGATTGGATGCCGATGCCGCCGACGGGAGCGCCCTCGGCCTGGAGCTTGCGGATTTCGGCGATGTAGCGCTCGGTCTTCTCGGGGTTGCCGAGAATGCCGTATTCGTTGACGAAGAGCAGCGCCTTTGGATCGATCTTGTGCGCCGTCTTGAACATCCAGGGCACGATGCCGTCGCCCAGGCGGCTGCGGAAGAAGTCGCCGTCGAGCATCTCGTTGTCCACGTCCCATGAGATCACCTTGCCTTTGTAGCGCGTGACCGTGTCGACCAGCCTGCGTTCGACCGCGGCACGGAGTTGGGCGGGGGTGAGCTTGAGCTGCCATGGCATTGCGAACTTCTCCTTCTCCCAGAACAGGCAGTGTCCGCGCATCATCAGGTGATGTTCCTGTGCGAAGGCGACGAGGGCGTCGGCCTGGGCGTAGTCCTCGTGGCCCTGGTTCACCTCGTCGGAGTACCACTTCATCTCGTTCTCGCAGACCAGGCCGCTGAGGTTATCGAGGATGAATTTCCTGTACGCCTTGCCGAGCGTGTCGTTCTCGGTGTAGGGCGCGTAGGCGATGGCGTCGCCGAAGAGGAATTCGTGACGCAGGAGATGATAGCTGACGCGGGCGTGTTGGACGGGGGCTCCCTGTGAATTGAGGAGCTCCAGCGAGAAATCACCCTTTCGGATGCGTTCGATGCGGGCGTTGGCGTCGCTGCGCCAATCGGCGTGGACAGTCGCTGCCAGCAGACAGGCGACCAGGAGGACGAGGGGACTTTTCATGAGGGGTTGTCGAATTGAAGGCCAAAGGGGCTGTGTCCCAGCCCCGGGCGGCCTTCAATCTGCCCTCTGGTCTAATTATGGACTAAACCGCATTGTCCGCCTCCTGTCTGGGAGCGCGGACGCGGGGGATCAGCCTTCGTGCTCGGCGAGCCAGCGTTCGGCCTCGATGGCGGCCTGGCACCCCATTCCGGCGGCGGTGATGGCCTGGCGGTAGATGTGGTCGGCGCAATCGCCGGCGACGTAGACGCCGGGGATTTTGGTGCGGACCTGGGAACCGGCGGCAGGTTTGAAATAACCGGCCTCGTCCACATCGAGAGCGGCGGCGAAGGGGCCGGTATTTGGGACGTGGCCGATGGCGACGAAGATGCCCTTTACTGGAAGGACGGACTCGGCGGAGGTCTTCACGTTGCGGACCTTCAGACCGTTCACCCCGCCTGCGTCGACGCCCAGGGCTTCGATGGGCACGCTATCCCAGACCATCTGGATTTTCGGGTGGGCGACGGTGCGTTCGGCCATGATGCGCGAGGCGCGCAGGGAATCGCGGCGGTGGATCAGGTAGACCTTGCTGGCGAAGCGGGTGAGGAAAAGGGCTTCCTCGCAGGCGCTGTCGCCGCCGCCGATGACGGCGACCTCCATCTTGCGGTAGAAGGCGCCGTCGCAGGTGGCGCAGGTGGTGACCCCTTTGCCGCCGTACAGCTCCTGCTCGCCGGGAATGCCGGTCATGCGCGGCGAGGCGCCGGTGGCGATGATGACGGATTTGGCGAGAATGATGCGGTCGCCGCAGACGAGCGTGCGCGGCG
>JAJXYI010000161.1 GCA_021780625.1 bacterium
GATCAGGGTGAAGCCGCGCGGGCGAAAGGGCGGGCGCGGCGGATCAAGAAACGATTTCAAGGCGATCTCCTCTCAAAACATGTGCGAATGTCGCACATGTTCATCGGTGGACGTGGCGAATCGCCCGTGGGAATCGTCGGTCGGGGAGTGGGGCTAGCGCCTGGACGTTGCGCTGGGTTTTGCGCCCTTGGGGCTTTTGGGGGCTTCGACCTTGCGGTGGTCGAGCGCCTTCTTGGCCTCGGGGGCGACCTGGGCGGGCGTCCCTGATTCGCCGCAGCCCGCGAGGGCGAGCGCGACCAGGGTCGGCCATGCGGGCGCAAGCGCCCGTCCCAGAACGCGCATCGTCCGTGCGATCACGATCCACTCCTTGTCGGCCGCCGGCCCGCGCGATCGAGCTCCGCCCCGTCGCCGGGACGTCACTCAGAGCACGTGGCCCGGCTCGCGGATCGCGAAACGGAGCTCGTGCTCGATCGATTCGGGCGTCTTGGCCTACTTCACGAAACCCGTGGGGAATGCCACGCGATGGCGCTCGTCCCTCGCAGAGCGCGAACCGCTACGGGCAGGGGTAGGTCTTCGGACTCCCAGACTGGTGCGCCGAGCCTTCTCATCGGCCTGACCGCTCGCGCGGCCGGCTCGACAATGGCAAGAGGGGCGACGCCCATTAACGCCTGGTCACCGCGGCGGGGCCGTTCCGGATTCGCACCGGATTCCCTGTTCGCCGAAACGGACGGACTGCCGCTTCGGCCACCCATGCCTCATGACGTACCGGGATCATAGAGGCCCCCAAAGCCCCTGTCAAGCGTCCCAATTCTCTCCACGGGCAACCAGTACGAGCCCGATCGTAGGGTCATACTGCCTCCTTTGTCACAGGGACTTGGATGATTTGTCCATCTCCTCGAGAGCGTACGTGATGAACGTCTGGCCGCTCAATACCAAAGCAACTCCGCTC
This sequence comes from bacterium, assembly GCA_021780625.1. The sequence continues at coordinate 950 of JAJXYI010000161.1, forward strand.
TGCCGCCGGGGCCAGAGACGGTGTGAGTGCTCTGACCCCTGCGACCCGCCTGGCTCACTCGGACGAGCCCCTTCCGGGCGTCTGACGCTTGCGACGGCCCGTCCGCGCGACAAGCGGGGCCAGACGCGGGCCACCTCGCGCCAACAGTTGCCGGACGCTCTCGGAAGTAAACAGCCGACCATGCGGCGTGCGATGACCCGCGGTGTTCAACTCCTCCGCCATGCGGCGAGAGGTCCAACCCGCGGCTTGCCAGCCTCGCACACATTCCCACACCGCCGTCGCGTCGGCGACTTGCTCCCACGTCCGCACCCCGCGCGTCACCTGATGCTCCGTCACCGTGCCGCCGCTCCAGTGCAACTGCACCCTCACCTCTTGGGTCGACGCCGGCGCCCAGACCACCACATGCTGCAACAGCAGCCGCGCGACTTGACGCTTCTCTTCCACCGAGGTCGTGGCCGCGTGCCAGAGCGCCGGCAGATCCCGCGCCAATCTCTCGATCTGCTCGCGCTCCGCCGCGCTCAAGCGCACGGGCTGTGCCTGCTGGAACCGCCGGTATTCCTCCTCCAAGCTCCGCTGCGCCAGCAGAGCTTCTTCCCAGGCGCGTTCCAACGTCCGCGCCACCAGGCGGTTCTCGGGCTCGACCGCGTTGTACTGCCGAAACGCGCGGTTGGCTTCCTGAGCAACTCGCTCCAACCGCAGCCGCCATTGACCGTCCAGGGCGGCTCGTTCGCGTTCGCACTCCTCGGCCGCGCGGCGGCTCAATTCCAGGCTAGCCGGCGTCACGACTTCCAGCACCTGGTTGCTCACCAACTGCTCCAGCGCCGCGCCGGCCAAGCTCTGACAGAGGGGCGCCGCATAATCCAGGGCCCGCCGCTGGCACACATAACGCAAGGATCTTGTATAATGTGTGTGCATACGAGAGCCGCACTCGCCGCACACGACCAAGCCGGCCAAAATCGACGTCGTCGTGCGCGCCGGACCGGGAACCGGTCCGCGCCTGCGATGCAGCTTCAGGCGGCGGAGGTTGGCCTCGTATTGCTCCCGGCTCAAGTACGCGGGATGGTTGTCAGGCATCAACACCGGGCATTCCTCGGGCTCGCGTCGGACGCGACCGGTGCCGCGCCGACCCGGCCGGACGCGCCGGGGATCGATGGCGAACCGGCCCCAGGTGTAGGTGCCCGCGTAAGCCGGGTTGCGCACCAACTGCCGCAGGGTTTCCCGGTGTGGCGCGCGCCATCGCAGTTGTCCGCGTTCGGGTCCGCTCGCGGGACGCCACGGCAACGTGATTCCTTGCCGCCGCATGTAACGCAAGACCCCGCTGACGCTCCCCAAGACAGCGAATTGATCGAGGATCAGCCGCACCACCTTCTGGACCTGCTCGTCGGGATCGAACTGCAACTTGCGATCCGGCCCGACGACGTAACCCGGCGGCGGTTGCCCCAGCCACTCGCCGCGATGACACCGATTCAGCCGACCGGCCTGCATCCGCTGCTGGAGTTGGTGCAATTCGAAGCCCCCCATGAAGCCCTTGATCGTCAGGATCATCCGATCGTTGAAGTCATGTGGATGATACAATCCGTCTTCGTCGGCGAGCAAGGTGTCGAAGGCGGCGCAGATCTTGATCAAGCGGCAACAGTCCTCGTCTTCACGAGCCAGGCGGTTGATCTGGAAGCAGAGGACCAAGCCGACGTGCCCCAAGGCGATCTCCGAGAGCATCCAGGCGAAATCGTCGCGGCCCGCGCTGGTGGTGCCGGAGCGGCCCTGGTCCCCGTTGAGAACGCGAATGCGTTGCTCTGGCCAACCCCAGGCGAGTGCGCGCTCTTTGAGCCGAGCCTGGACCTGGGCCGATTCGGGGTGGCGTTGGATCTGCTGAGGGTGCGACTGACGGATGTAGTCGATCGCCCAGCGTTCGAGATGGTGGGCTTGGATCTTGGCGGGGCGATCGGCGACCGAAGAGTTAGCGGGGATCATCGGGAACCTCCCTTCCGTCGCCGGCGCGCGACCTGGGAAGGTGGTTGCCGATCATTCGTGTCAGCAGGAGGACCAGAGCCTGTTGGAGGTCGTGGTCCAACAGGTGCCAGTTGGGAATCCCTGGCGGGTTGAGCGTCGTGGTCGGGAGCGAGAAAAGGGGGGCGCTGTGGGTCGAATCCTGGGTGAGCGCATGGGTCTCCATCCTCCGTGGAAGTCAATCGTTGCTGGCACCAGCGGGCCAGCTCCAACAGGGCCTCCACGGAGACTACCGGCCGTAGGGAGGGTGTGACAAGAGTGGTCGTTTGCCTTGAGGATCCCGAAGCGCAAGCGAGGGTCT
>JAJXYI010000042.1 GCA_021780625.1 bacterium
CGCCGAACGGGGCACGGTGATTCTCGACTTGCGCGGAACGCCCGGCGACGCCGCCGGAGCCAAGGCCCTCGGCGCCTGGATCCAGGCTCACGCCAAACCGGCAGCACCGGTCTTCATCCTGGTCGATGCCACCACTGCGGGCCCGCTCATGGACCTGTTGCAGGATCTCAGCGACACGAACCTCCCGATCGTCAGCTTCGGACCCGCCGCGCTCGGCGATGCGGTCGACGTTCCCGTCGACATCACCGAAGCGCAGGACCAGGCGGCATTCGGGGCGCTCGAAAAAGGGGCGTCCATCGAAACCCTCACCTCGCCCAGGATCAACAAGCCGCGCCAGGATGAGGCCGAGTTGGACCGCGACCTGCGAGACGGCATTCGCCCCGACTATTCGGATGACTCCGACAGCCAGGACCTAAACGCGCCCGAACCGAAGCCCCCGCTGGTCGACCTCGTGCTGGCGCGGGCCATCCAGCTGGACCACGCGCTCCTCGCGTTGGGGCGCCTGCCCTCGCGCCGCCACTGACAACCGGGAATTGCTTTTCCCCGAAAAACCCTTCTGTTGCAAACCGCTGACCGATGCCAAGTCCCGGCTACATCCTGACCGTCTGCACCGCGAACATCTGCCGCAGCCCGATGGCCGCGGGCCTGCTCCAACACGCGCTTGCCAACCAGGCTGAGCCCCTGCGCTCACTGAAAGTCCTGTCCGCCGGCGTCGCGGCGCGTCCCGGCGAACCGGTGTCGCCCAACTCCGTCACCGCCCTCCGCAAGGTGGGCATCGACATCTCGGGCATGCGCAGCCAGATGCTCACGCCCGCCATGGTCCGCGATGCGGCGGCGGTGTTCTGCATGACCGAGTCGCATCGCGCGATGATCCACCTCGCGCTGGACGACACGCCCCAGAACGTGTTTCTTCTGCGCGAGTTCATGCCGGCCGGCGCGGACCGCGAGATCGGCGACCCCTACGGCGGCCCGCTATCGGTCTACGAACACTGCAGGGATGAGATGGTCGAGGCATTGCCGTCCTTGATCGAGTATCTCAAGCGCCTGCAGTCCGGGAACTAAGGGCCATCGCCGAGCGCCGGCCCGGAGATTTCGGGTTGCGCGGACGGCGATTAGCCCTTGCCCTCACGACTTTCCGTCCTTCAACCGCCTCCCGTCATGCTCAACGCCGCGTCCCTCAAAACCCTCGACCCAGAGATCTACTCGTTCATCTCGTCCGAGCTCGCCCGCCAGCAGAGCCACATCGAGCTGATCGCGTCGGAAAATTTCACGTATCCCGCCGTGATGGAGGCCCAGGGCTCCGTCCTGACGAACAAGTACGCGGAGGGCTACCCGGCCAAGCGCTGGTACGGTGGCTGTGAATACGTCGACAAGGTCGAGACGCTCGCGATCGAACGCGCGAAGCTCCTGTTCGGCGCCGACCACGCAAATGTCCAGCCGCACTCGGGCTCGCAGGCGAATTTCGCCGTCTACACGGCCGTCCTCCAGCCGGGCGACAAGGTCCTCGGCATGAACCTCAGCCACGGCGGCCACCTTACACACGGCAACCCTGCCAATTTCTCGGGCAAGCTGTACCAGTTCTGCCAGTACGGAGTCCGCGAGGACACCGGCATGATCGACTACGACGAGCTCGCCGCCATCGCGCTGCGCGAGAAGCCGAAGATGATCACGGTGGGCGCGAGCGCCTACTCCCGCACGATCGACTTTGCCCGGATGGGCGAGATCGCCCGCAGCGTCGGCGCGATGCTTTTCGCCGATATTGCACACATCGCGGGCCTGGTGGCCGCGGGACTGCACCCCTCGCCCGTGCCGCACGCCGACTTCGTCACGACCACCACGCACAAGACCCTCCGCGGACCGCGCGGCGGCCTCGTGCTCTGCAAGGCCCAGCACGCCAAGGCCCTCGACTCCGCGATGTTCCCGGGCGGCCAGGGCGGTCCGCTCATGCACGTCATCGCCGCGAAGGCCGTGTGCTTCGGCGAGTGCCTGAAGCCTGAGTTCAAGACCTACTCGGCGCAGATCATCAAGAATTCGAAGGCCCTCTGCACGGCGATGCAGTCGCGCGGCTACAAGATCGTCTCGGGGGGAACCGACAATCACCTGTTCCTCGTGGACCTGCGCTCGAACCTTCCGGAGCTGACCGCGAAGAAGGCCCAGGAGACGCTCGATCTGGCCAACATCACCTGCAACAAGAACACCGTGCCCTTCGAGACGCGCTCACCGTTCCAGGCCTCGGGTATCCGCCTCGGCACGCCCGCGGTGACCACCCGCGGCATGGTCGAGAAGGACATGGAGGAGATCGCCGCCTGCATCGACACGGTGCTCAAGGCGATCGGCACCGAGCAGGAGGCGTCCGCAATCGCCAGCGCCAAGCAGCGCGTCGTCGCACTCATGGGCCGCTTCCCGCTGCCCTACACGCTCTGAGCCCGCGACACCGTTTTACCAGGCCCTCCGTCGCAGGTCGGCGGAGGGCTTTTTTGCGCCCCGACCGCGAGGTACCCGCTCCACCCCCGCCTACGGCGGTCACGGGGCATCACAGATAGAGGATGTTCTCCTTCACCCCGCTGGTCGCCTCGAAACCGCTCCGCAGATGGACGCGGATCCACTCCTTCATGTGATTGAGCGCCGCCTCCTCGCTCTCTCCCTCGCTGAGGTGACGCGCCTGCGGCGAGTAGCAGTAATGCCGGTCGCGCGTGTGCCACGAAAAGACCGTGATCGCCTGCACCGAGGAGGTCGGCATCACCACTTTCCGAGTCGTCAGGATGTCCTGGATCGCGGCGCGGAATTCGTGCCCGAGGACCTTGGGCATGCTGAAGTTGACGCCAATCGTGTACAATTCGCGGGCCAGGTACTTGTCGTACAAGCTCGTGACGACGATGACCGGCACCTGATCGGGTTTGTAAGTCTTGCGAAGCTCGATGATGACCTCCTTGGCGTCCCCGTCGGGGAGCAGGAAGTCGCTGATCACGAGGTCGAACTTTTCCCGGGCCACGAGCGCCAGGGCCTCCTTGCAGGAGTTCGCCATGGCAAAGGTCCCCATGCCGTCGAGGTGTTTCGCGAAGATGCGCTGGTAGGCATGAGAGTCCTCGATGATCAGGATCCGGGGCAGCATGGAAATGGGGAGGAGTGCGGAGCGCGAGACCGACGGCGCAGGGTTGAAGCGAGATTCCCGACGCAGCGCGGCGCGAACCATACCGGTGACGTCGCACAAGGCAAGCACGCCACGGACGCGGAAAATACGAAGGTTCCG
>JAJXYI010000174.1 GCA_021780625.1 bacterium
GCGGTCACACGCAGTCGTTGCACACCAACGCGCTCGACGAGGCGATCGCGCTGCCGACCGACTTTTCGGCCCGCATCGCCCGCAATACGCAGCTGCATCTGCAGAGCGAAACCGGAATCTGCAACGTCGTCGATCCGTGGGGCGGGAGCTATTACGTGGAATCCCTCACGGAGGAGCTGATCAAGAAGGCGCGGGTTCACCTCGCCGAAGTTGAGAAGATGGGTGGCATGACCAAGGCCATCGAGGCTGGCATCCCGAAGCTTCGCATCGAGGAGGCCTCCGCGCGCCGCCAGGCCCGGATCGATTCGGCCAAGGAGACGATCGTCGGACTCAACAAGTACCGCCTCGAAAAGGAGTCGGCCATCGAGACGCTCGAGGTCGACAACTCCGCCGTGCGCGAGTCGCAGATCAAGCGGCTGAAGGAATTGCGCGCCTCACGCGACGAGGCCAGGTGCCGCGCCTCGCTGACGGCGCTGACCGATTGCGCCCGCTCCGGCAAGGGCAACCTGCTGGAACTCGCCGTCACTGCCGCGCAGGCCCGTGCCACGCTCGGCGAGATCAGCGACGCTCTCGAACTCGTCTTCGGACGTTATCAGGCGCAGATCCGCTCGATCTCCGGTGTATACCGCTCCGAGTTTGGCGAGGATGCAAACGTCACCAAGGTTCGCACCTTGATCTCGCGGTTCGAGAAGAGCGAGGGGCGCCGGCCCCGCGTGTTCATCGCGAAGCTCGGCCAGGACGGACATGACCGCGGCGCGAAGGTGGTCGCCACCGCAATGGCGGACCTCGGCTTCGACATCGACATCGGGCCGCTCTTCCAGACACCCGACGAAGCGGCCAGGCAGGCCGTCGAGAACGACGTCCACGTCGTCGCGATGAGTTCGCTCGCGGCCGGTCACAAGACGCTGCTGCCCGCGTTGCGCAAGGCCATCGACGATCTCGGCCGTAAGGACATCATGATCGTGTGCGGCGGAGTGATCCCCGCGCCCGACTACGCGTTCCTGCTGGCCAATGGTGCGAGCGCGATCTTCGGGCCGGGCACGGCGATTCCGTACAGCTCGTACAGGACGCTCGAGTTGCTCGTGGAGCGCCTCGAGATTCCCTGAACCGGCGTCAGTTTCGTCTTCAAAGGTGGCCTCCCTGGGGGGCCGCCTTTTTTGGGCCCGAAAACAGCCCGCACGTGCGGGCGCCCGGCACTCTCATGTGCGCACGGCGCCGGGGTGGGACAGCCACCTGAGCCGTTGACCCGGGTAATGTCCGTATGAATATCCGGGCATGTCGCCCCGCTTTCTGCCCATCGCCGCAGTGGCCCTCTCGGTTGGCGCACTGCTCGCGCGCCCCCTGCTGGCCGGAACCGATCTCACGCTTAAGGAAGCCGCGCACGGACGTTTCCTGATAGGGGCTGCGATCAACGACCGGATTGTCCAGGGCGAGGAGCCCGCCGCTGCGCATATCGTCGAACGCGAGTTCAACGCGATATCGCCGGAGAACTGCCTGAAGTGGGCGGTCGTGCATCCCGAACCCGGCCGCTACGATTTCACGAGATCCGACGCCTACGTCGACTTCGGCGTGAAACATGGCCTGTTCATCGTCGGACACACCCTGATGTGGCATTACCAGACTCCGGCCTGGGTTTTCTACAACGCGGACGGATCGCTGAAATCCCGTGCGCAGGTCCTCGCCGAATTGCGCGATCACATTCGGACCGTGGTGGGGCGGTACAAGGGCCGCATCAAGGGGTGGGATGTCGTGAACGAAGCCTTCGACGACAGCGGCAAGCTCCGGACGGATCGGCCGTGGTATAAGATTCTCGGTGAAGATGGAATCCTGGCCGCCTTCAAGGCTGCCCACGAAGCCGACCCGAAGGCCGAACTCTATTACAACGATTTCAGCCTGTGGCTGCCGGCGAAACGCAGGGCGGTCATCGCACTCGTGGAAAAGATCCGAGCGGCCGGCCTGCGGATCGACGGCGTCGGCATGCAGGAGCACTACCTCATGAGCGGACCATCACCCCAGATGGTCGGGCAGGCCATCGACGCGTTTGCGAACGCGAAGATTCCCGTGATGGTGACTGAGCTGGATATCAGCGTCCTGCCACGGCCGAATCACTACACCGGTGCCGACCTCGGTCAGCTTCAGGCGAAACAGGCCGAGTTCGACCCGTATGTGAACGGGTTGCCTGTCAGGATGGAAAATGCGCTGGCCGACCGCTATGCTGCGATGTTCGCCGTCTATCGCGCCCACGCGGAGGACATCAAGCGCGTGACGTTCTGGGGTGTGAGCGACGGTGACAGCTGGCTGAACAACTGGCCAATCCGCGGGCGCCACGATTATCCGCTGCTCTTCGACCGCCATTTCAGACCCAAACCTGCGTTCTTCGCCGTCATGAAGGCGCTCGACCATCCGTGAAGGAAAGGCCGAGGAGCTGGCGATTGAAAAGAAACGGACCTGCAAGCCGTGGGATCCCTCCTGGGAGAACAGGGAATGGGCCCCTCGGTCCGATTGCCGCGTGCATTGCTCCAAGCGGCATCAGCGTTCGCGAAATTCCGACATTCCGTATTCGTTAATCCGCATGAAAATCAACCTTTGGGCGAAGAGACTGGCGGCGGTGACGCTGCTCGCGCTGATGGTCGCCGGTTGTTCGACGATGGAACTGCGTCCGGTTTACAGCTCGGATGGGCCGACCGTCACCATTGCATCCCACGATGTGACGTGGGTGAAGTCGGCGATTTTGAGCGTGACGGCGGCTGAGCATTTCAAGGTAGCCGAAAACACCGGTGACTATGTCGACGTGTCGCGGCGCTTGCCTGCGCTGAAGGTGCTGCTGCTGACCGAGACGTATGCAGGGAAAAAGGACCTGGAGATCCTGCGTTTTCACGTGGAAACCGTGCCCGCGGGTGTGAACGTGCACGTGTATCGAGTGGAGCAGATGGAGCTCCCCGGGGGCGGGCTGAATCAGGATTCCATGATCGACAAGAATCAGTACCGTGCTCTGCAAAAACTGCTTGGTAGGGTGAAGCAGAAGGTCGAGGGAGACCAGCGGGAACGATAGCCTGAGAGGACGCTCCCGGCGTGTTGCCAGCGCCCGCAGAAGGGCGCGAATAAAGCTGCTAGTATCATCAAATACGCAGCTTGAGATATCCGCTGCGAGGGGCGATCGCCCTCGCCATTTCCGTGGGCAGGCGCTACGCTGCTCGCGCATTGGCAAGCCCCGCGCCGGGTCCCGGTGTCGGCGCG
>JAJXYI010000467.1 GCA_021780625.1 bacterium
CCCCGGGAACGACCCCTTCGATGAAAGACCTGTCTCCACGTTCCCCGGTTGGAAAGACCGTCCTCGCCGCGGCAACCGCTGCGCTCGCCTGCTTCGCTGCCGGTCCGGGCCGGGCCGCGGCCGCGGCCGCGGAGCCACCGCCGGCCACGCGGCTGTATCACGGCGTCGCCTACTATCCGGAACTTTGGCCGGAGAAGGACGTCGACCGCGACATCACCGAGATGAAGAAGCTCGGCATCAACGTCGTGCGCATGGGCGAATTCGCGTGGGCGAAGATGGAGCCCGACGAGGGACGTACGAACTTCGAGTTCTTCCGGCGGGTCATGGACAAGCTTCACGCTGCCGGGATCGGCGTCGTCTTGTGCACGCCGACGGCCGCGCCCCCGATCTGGCTCACGTACGGGCATCCGGAGCGGTGTTTTGTCGACCAGCAGGGGCACGTGATGATTCACGGTGCCCGCCAGCATGCGTCCTACGACGATCCGGCAGTGCGCGCGGCGTGCTTCCATATCGTCGAGGCCGAGGCCAGGGCTCTGGGACGCCACCCGGCCTTGATCGCGTGGCAGATCGACAACGAGCTGAAGTGCCATGTCGCAGAGGATTTCAATCCGTCGTCGATTCGCGCCTGGCATGCCTGGCTCGCAAAGCGCTACGGGTCCATCGAGGCGCTCAACGCCGCCTGGGGCACCGAGGTCTGGAGCGAGCGCTACCAGAATTTCGACCAAGTGCCCGCGCCGCTGCGCACGCCGTTCCTGCACAACGCGTCGTTGAGCACCGCCTACCGCATGTGCTCACGCGAGCGCATCGCGGAGTTCATGGACGACCAGTCCGCGATCATTCGACGCTATTCCGATGCGCCCATCACCCACAACATGTCCCGCGGATTTTCGATCAACGTGGAGCGCATGTGCCAAAACCTCGATTTCGCCTCCTTCGACGACTATCCCGCGGCGGACCAGTGGAAGAACCTGGTGCTCGACTGCGACCTGTTCCGCGGTGCGAAACCCGGGCGTCCGTTCTGGGTGATGGAGACGAGCGCCATCCACAACGGGTCTTTGGTGAACTACGCGACGACGCACCCTCCGGGCTTCCTGGTGGCGGAGGCGGTGTCCTGCTACGCGCTCGGAAGCGAGTCGTTTTGCTACTGGCTGTGGCGTCAGCAGCGCACGGGCGCGGAGCTGCCGCATAGCGCGATTGAGAGCGCCTGGTATGAGCCCACGCTCGGGTACGGCGAGGTCAAGAAGGTGGACGAGGCCCGACGCGAACTGCAGCCGCTGCTGATTGCGAGCCGTCCGGCGCCCGCGCAGGCGGCGGTGACCTGGTCGGACCTGGGACGGGCGATGCTCCAGACCGAACCGCTCGGCGGTCGCCGGGGCGAGCCGGTCGACTATGAGGCGGGTTTCGCCGACTGGCACAACCTCCTCCTCGACGCGGGCCTGCACCGCGGCGTGAGGTTTGAGGGGGCTTCACTGGACGGACTCAAGCTGCTGGTCACGCCGCTCATGCCCTACGCCAGTCCTGAATTTCTCGGCCGCATCGAGCAGTTTGTCCGCGGCGGCGGAATTTGGATCTGCGGACCGGTGACCGGCACACGGACCGCCGAACACACCGTGCCGCTCGACGGCGGCCTCGGCGCGGTCGGAAAGCTCGCGGGCGTGGACGTCGTCTATTCGTATCCGATTTCGGATACCGGTGGCACGGGCGAGGCGTTCGGTCTCAAGGCGACGCTGGGCGGCTGGTGTTCCGTGCTGAAGCCGGCCTCGCCGGACACCCGGCAGGTGGGAGCCATCGGCGGCGAGTGGGCCTCGGGCCTCGGCTTCATCACCGAGCGCAGGCTGGGCGCCGGAGCGATCGTGGTCATTGCAGCGCAGCCGGAGGGTGCGGCGGGACGCGCGCTGCTCCTGCGGGTGATCGACCACTATGCCGCGCAGGCGGGCGTCACCGAACGTTATCGCACGACGGATGGCACGATCGTGTGCCCGCGGGTGATGGGCGACGGAACGCGTCTGTGGATTGCGGTGAACATGGACGGCCGCGGCGGCGAGATCACGCTCCCGGGGCCTGCGGTCGACGCGCTGTCTGGCAGCGCAGTGCCCGCGGGTGTGGTGAAGCTCCCGCCCTACGGCTGGCGCGCGTTGAAACTTTAGGCGCGCCGGACGGCTCGGCCGCCCGGCCCGGATTGGGATCGTCTCCGTATCGCGACGACGGAGGCTGGGCGCCTAGAACGACAGGTCGGATGCGTAAGACGCGCGATCGCTGGCAGAGGTCAGCTCGTTCCACACCGACACGCGGAATGGCTTTCCGCCCCCGAAGTTGGGCGGCGGTTGGATGGATGTGGAGTGCGGTGACCTGGCACCGCCGTTGACGAGCGGGCCTGACCGCTCGCGGGGATCGGGTGGAGGTTTCGGAATCCGAAACCTCCAGGGCGCGAGTCGGGCCTCGCTTCCGAGAGCGGTGTCGGGCCACCGCACTCCACATCGGGCATCAGTGGCCGCGAGGCCGCGGGAGGGAAAATAGCGCCGCCTAGAACGACAGGTCGGACGCGTACGCCGCTCGATCGGTTGCGGACGTCAGCTCGTTCCAGAGCGACACGCGGAAGGGGTTCCCGCCTCCGAAGTTCGCGAGCGACTCGTCATAGTGGAAGGCCGCGTTTCCGGTCACACTCACATTGTTCGCGACCATCGAGCCCAGCACGTCGCCGTTGCCGTTGATCTTGAGGTTGCCCTGGGGTGCGTAGAGCACGGCGCTGAGCACTCCGTTTCCGGCGATCTGGATATTCTGCGACGAGCCGGTGGGCGCGGTGCCCCAGATCTGCATCGCGATCGGCTGGTTCGCGGTGGCGGATGTCGTGCCACCGTTGAGGATGCCATTGCCCGCGATCGAAATATCACCCGGGGCGTAAACGGAAAAGGTCGCTCCGGTCTGGATGGCGATCTCTCCCGATCCACCGCCGATGTCGATGCTGTCGGAAGTGTCGGTGAGGATCAGGACGACGTTGGGGGAGACCGTGTCGCCCGTGCGTTTCGCGATCGAGAGGGTCTGGTTGTTGAAATCGATCTGGGGCGCCGTGTAGTAATATTTGCCATCGGACGCAGGACTGTCGCCGGCGCGCGGGAGGCTCGTGGTGCTGGTGATCGCCGGGATGGAGATGGGGGTTTGGGTCGGAACCGACACCGCGTCGAAATTGGCGGTGAAATCGGTGGAGACGCGGGAGGCGACGACCGTGCCGGAGG
>JAJXYI010000574.1 GCA_021780625.1 bacterium
AGCCACGCTCGATCAAGCCGCGCATCTGCCGGTACAGGAATGTGAGCAGCAGGGTGCGGATGTGCGAGCCGTCCACGTCGGCGTCGGTCATGATGATGATCTTGTGGTAGCGGGCCTTCTCGGGGTTGAAGCCGCCCACATTTTCGTCGCCCTCGCCGATGCCGCAGCCGAAGGCGGTGATGAGGGTGCGGATTTCCTCGTTGGAGAGGACCTTGTCGAGCCGGGCCTTCTCCACGTTGATGACCTTGCCGCGGAGCGGGAGGATGGCCTGGAAGCGGCGGTCGCGACCCTGCTTGGCGGAGCCGCCGGCGGAGTCGCCCTCGACGAGGTAGACCTCGCACAGTGCGGGGTCGCGCTCGGAGCAGTCGGCGAGCTTGCCGGGCAGACCGCCGCCTGAGAGGGCGCCCTTGCGCACGGTCTCGCGCGCCTTGCGGGCGGCCTCGCGGGCGCGGGCCGCGTTGAGCGTCTTGTCGATGACGCGCTTGGCGATCGACGTGTTGGCCTCGAGATAGAACCGGAGCTTCTCGCCCACGATCTTCTGCACGATGCCGTCGACCTCGGAGTTGGAGAGCTTCGTCTTCGTCTGGCCCTCGAAGCGGGGCTCGGGGACCTTCACCGAAATCACCGCCACGAGACCCTCGCGCACGTCCTCACCGCTGATCGCGGGATCCTTTTCCTTGATGAGGTTGTTGGCTTTGGCGAAAGCATTCACCACGCGTGTGAGCGCGGTGCGGAATCCGGAGAGGTGCGTGCCACCCTCGATGTTATAGATCGAATTCGCGTAGGCGAAGACCTGGTCGTTGTAGGTGTCGTTGTACTGCATCGACACGTCGACGACGATGCCTGGCTTCGTCGGATCGGTCTCATCCGGGACGCTGTCGGAGAAGGTGATCGGCTTCTCGTGAAGGATGTTCTTGTTCTGGTTGAGGTATTTGACGAACTCGGTGATGCCGTCCTTGAAATAGAACACGTCGTTCTTCTGGGCGCGTTCATCGTGGAGTTCGATGCGTACGCCCGGGTTGAGGAAGGCGAGTTCGCGGAGGCGCTTGGCGAGGATCTCGTACTGGAATTCGCGCGTGGCCTGGAAGATCTCGGGGTCGGGCTTGAAGGTGATCTTGGTGCCGGTCTTCTTAGTGTCGCCGATGACGGTCATCTTCTGGGTGGTCTTACCCTGCGCGAATCGCATCTGGTAGACCTTGCCGTTGCGACGCACCTCGGCGACGAACCACTCGGAGACGGCGTTGACGCACTTGGCGCCGACGCCGTGCAGCCCGCCGGAGACCTGATAGGCGCCCTTGCCGAATTTTCCACCCGCGTGGAGGTTCGTCAGCACGAGCTCGAGGGCGGGAATCTTGTACTGAGGATGAATGTCGACCGGGATGCCGCGGCCGTCGTCCTCGATGGAGCAGGAGCCGTCCAGATGGACCGTGACGTGCACGGCGTGGGCGAACCCTGCGAGGGCTTCGTCGATGCAGTTGTCGACGATCTCGAACACGCAGTGGTGCAGGCCTCGCTCGTTCGTGTCGCCGATGTACATGTCAGGGCGTTTTCGAACGCCCTCGAGGCCTTCCAGCTTCTGGATCTTGGATGCGTCGTAGGCCTCGGCTCCGGCTTGGGTTTGGGTGAGATTTTGCGGGTCGGAGTGGTCGGACATGAAATGCGAATTTCAGGTGAAATTATGAAGGTAAAAGTGCACCGGAAATTACCCCCCGACGCGAGGGTTTTTTTCGTGGTTTCAGACCCGAAAATCCCGACGTTTCACGCAAAAACAGGAGTAGCCAAACTAATACAAAACCAAGTGCTTATCCGTTGCCTTACTATAACTTAAAACGGCATTGCAGAGTGAAATTCGGCGCCTTACTTAGCTTCTTAAGTGAAGCTCTCAGTAAAAGTGAATTATGCCTGCCGGGTTTTGGCCCAAATCGCGCGCCTGCACGGCACGGGCGAACTGGCCCACGTCGAGACCCTCGCGCAGGCCGAAGCGGTGCCCGCAAACTACCTGGCGCAGATCCTCTCCGAGTTGCGCGACGGGGGGCTGATCACGAGCCGGCGCGGGAAACAGGGCGGCTATGCGCTGGCCCGGCCGCCGGAGCAGATCACGCTGCTGGAAATCGTGAAGCTGATCGAAGGCGAGCTGCTCGACTACACCGAGGAAAACCGCGGGCAGTCGAGCCGCCGGATGAGCCAGGTGTGGACCGATGTGCGCGCCGCACTCGAAGCCAAGCTGAAGACCTTCACGCTCGACAAGCTTTCCGCCGGAACTCCGGACGAGATGTACTACATCTGAGGCCCGCACCGAGATTCCCCGCCTATCTTCGGAGAATCGGGGATTAGGTGTTGTCTGACGGGCGGCGAGCAAGTAGCCGATTCGGCCATGCTCACCCCGGTCCTAGAAAAGCTCCTGATCCTTCAAGACCGCGACCGGCGACGCCGGGACCTCGAAAGCCAGCTGCAGTCGATTCCGAGGGAGATTGCAGGCGTCGAGGCGAGGATCGCCACGGAAAAGGCCGCAATCGAGACCGCGCGCGCCGAATTGAAGCAGTTCGAGGCCCAAAAGAAGGTGTTGGAGACGGAGATCGCCTCCGCCGAACAGCAGCTCGCCCGCTACCGGACGCAGCAGCTCGAGGTGCGGAAGAACGACGAGTATCGGGCCCTTGGACACGAGATCGACACGAAGCAGGGCGAAATCGGAACCCTCGAGGAGCAGGAGATCGGCATTCTCTACTCGATCGACGAGGCGAGGAAGAAGTTTGCCGGGGCCGAGGCGGTGCTCCGCGAACACATTTCAGGGCACGAGGCAAAGATCCGCCAACTCCGGGAACTCGAGTCGACCGCGCGGCGCGAACTCGAGGATGCGCTCAAGGCTTTTGCGGAGGCCCGAACCCCAATCGACGAGCTCTCGCTGCGCCTCTACGACCGCGTCGCCGGCCGGCAATTTCCCGCCTGCGTCCAAGTCCGCTCCGCGACCTGCGGAGGCTGCCACCTCAAGGTGAGCAGCGAGGTCGAGTCCGCCATCCGCGGCCGCGACACCAAGCTGGTGACCTGCGACCAGTGCGGTCGGATCGTCTGGTCCGAGTGACGCGCCCCTCCCCTTTCCCCCAGCCATGTCCCATACTCCCAATCCGGCACGTTACGACAACGCCGCGACCTTCCGCGCCTGCGGACGCAGCGGCCTGAAGCTCTCCCAGCTGGCCCTCGGCTACTGGCACAATTTCGGCGCCGAAAACG
>JAJXYI010000308.1 GCA_021780625.1 bacterium
CCTGAACGCCGAGGCGAGCGTGGAGGCATGCTGGCCCGGATACGTGAGCAGGTAGAAATGGCGCCGGATCGCCCGGCGCATCGGGAGCGCCACCAGGGAGCCCGAGGCAAGCTTGTCCTCGACTGCGTGAGACGAGAGGACGGCGAGGCCCATGCCGTTTTCGACGCCGCGCATGAGCGCCTCCACGCTCGCCCACTCGGTCGTGCCCGCCACGCCGGGGATTTTCGCCAGCAGCGCGCGAGTCACACCCAGAGTTCCCGAACCCGGTTCGCGGATCAGCCAGTGTTGTCCCGCGAGGTCCCTCGGACTCAGAAGCCCACGCTTGGACAGAGGATGACCGGCCGGCGCCACGACGACCATGAGGTCGTCGGCCCAATGTTCGGCGTCGAGATCCGCGGGAATCTCCTCGGATTCCACGAGCCCGAGATCAACCGTGCCCTCGCGAAGTCCGGCAGCCACCTCGCCCGAATTGGTGATGCGCATGAGGATGCTGACCGCGGGCATCTGGGTGCGGAAGCGGGCGAGCAGCGCGGGCATGCAGTAGTTGCCGATCGTCATGCTGCAGCCCAGTCGGAGCTGCCCTGAGAGTGAATCAGGACCTCCCCGCGCGGAGTCGAGCCACTCGCGCGCGCCGGTCACGAGCCCCTCGGCCCCGACCAGAAGCCGCCGCCCGCGGTCGTTGAGGCGGAGTCCCCGGCCCGCACGAATGAACAGCGGCCCTCCCGAGAGCGTCTCCAGATTTCGCAGCGCCACGCTCGCGGCCGGGGCCGACAGGTTCACGCGCGCCGCGGCCTCGGCGAGGCTCCCGGAGCGCGCCACCGCGACGAAGACCTCGAGCTGACGGAGCGTGAGCGACATGGATTTGATTAAATTGGATCTAACAATTGATTCAATAAGTTAAATCCCATGGAACAGCGATCAATGGTAGGCTGGTGGCCGATGAGTACTGTAGAACACACCGAGCCGGTCACCTGGAAGCCGGCGATTCCCTGGCTGACGGCGGCGGCGGTCTTTGCCGCCTTCGGCGCGGCTCCGGCGATCGCCCTAGCGGCGGGTGGCGCCGCCGCCCTGATCCTTGGCAACAAGGCGCGCGCGAAGACAGGCCTGTCCGCCCGTTGGCTGCTCCAGGGTTCGGTGGTCCTGTTGGGATTCGGCGTGCGTCCCGGCCTGCTCTGGAAGGTCGGAGCGGGCTCGGCCGTGCTGACGTTGTTCACGGTCTCGGCGGTCATGGGCCTCGGCTGGCTGCTGGGGCGTTTTTATCGCGTCGACCGCAAGGTCTCGCTGCTCGTCTCGGCGGGCACCGCGATCTGCGGCGGCAGCGCGATCGCCGCGCTCGCCCCCGCAATCGAGGCGGGACTGGGCGAGACCGGCGTGGCGATGGCCGTCGTCTTCCTGCTCAACGGCGTCGCCCTCTTCGTGTTCCCGCCCATCGGCCATGCCCTCGGCCTGAGCGCACATTCGTTCGGCGTGTGGTCGGCGCTCGCGATCCACGACACCAGCAGCGTCGTGGGTGCGGCCGCGGCCTTTGGACATGGCGCGCTTCCCATCGCCACGACGATGAAACTCGTGCGCGCCCTGTGGATCATTCCGCTCAGCCTGATCGCGGGGCGCATGGGCACGGGCAAGAAGAAGGCCAAATTCCCGATGTTCCTGCTCTTCTTCATCGGCGCCTCGATCCTGTCGGGCGTGCTGCCCTCGTTCGCCAGCGCCTGGGGTGTGCTCTCGCTCACCGGCCAGCGCCTGCTGAGCGGCACTCTGTTCCTCATCGGCGCCGGACTGGGACGCGAGGACTTCAAACTCCTGCGCGGAACGGTGTTTCGCCAGGCGGTGACCCTGTGGCTCATCGTGGCGAGCGTCACGCTCGTGGGCATCCATTTCTTCGGCTGAGCCCCGTATCAGCGGCAAGCCCGGCCGCCCTGCGCCGGCGTCGACCCTTCAGCGGGTGGGCGCCGGTTTTTCGTTCATCAGTTCGGCCACGAGCGGAGCCAGTTGGTCCGCCCAACGCCGATACCCCTCCTCGGAGAGGTGAAGCGAATCCGGCGACACCTCCGCAGTCAGCGTGCCGTCCGGCTCGAGGAAGCAGGCTCCGATGTCGTGAAAAAAGACCCTCCGTCCGTCGTGAAGGGGCGCGAGCAGGCGGTTTGTATCCGCAATGGCACGTCGGAACGGAGTTCCGGGTGCGGCGTCCGCTGGGAAGATGCCGAACACGACGAGCTTCGCCTCGGGGAAGCCGGCGCGCAGTCGCTCCACAACGGCGCGCACGCCGCGGGCCGTCTCTGCCGGGGTGTGCTGCTCACGCCCGAGATTGTTCACGCCGATGAGCAGGACGACGACCTTGGGCCTCAGCGCGCCGACACAGCCGTTGTCCAATCGCCAGAGCAGGTTCTGGGTCGCGTCGCCTCCGATGCCGAAATTCGCGCTCCGATACGCTCCGAAGACGCGGCTCCAGACCTGGGTGCCCAACCAGCCCTCGGTGATCGAGTCGCCGACCAGGAGCAGATCCACGCCACCTCGCTCGGCGCGTTCCACGTGCGAATCGTACCGCTCCCGCCAGGAGGACACGGACATCCACGGATATTCGATCGTCCGCGGGACGGGCAGCGTCGGATCACTCTTCGGGTTTTCGGCGGTCGGTACGGTCGACATGGCTTGAACGACCAAACCTCGCCTGCCCGCCGTGGCAAGACCGTGCTGGAGCCGAATTCAACCGCCCTTCTCACTCGCCAACGAAGCGATAGCCGATGCCGGACTCGGTTCGCACGTAGCTCCGGCCGTCCGCAGGCTCAATCTTTCGCCGCAAATTGGCCATGTGAACGCGAAGGTAATGCGTGTCCTGTTGATGGCGCGGTCCCCAGACTTCCCTCAGGAGCTGCCCGTGTGTCATCACGCGCCCACGATTCTGCAGCAGGAGCCGGAGCAAAGCGTACTCCTTCACCGTCAGGTGCACATCCTCGCCCCCCTTGGTCACCGACCGGCTGACAAAATCCACCTCGACGTCTCCAAAAGACACCTTCTGTTCCGGTTCGTCCGGAGCCACCCTGCGAAGCACTGCGCGCAGCCTGGCGAGCAATTCCCCGCCGCCGAAAGGCTTGACCAGGAAGTCGTCCGCTCCGGCGTCGAGCGCGGCGATCTTGTCGACCTCATCACGGCGCACGGACAGCACGAGCACAGGCACCCGCGTCCATTCGCGGAGTCGCCGGAGGACTTCGACGCCGTCAAGGTCCGGTAATCCGAGATCGAGCACTATCGCTTCGGGCCGGCGCGCTGCAATCTCCGCAAGGCCGAGGGCGCCATTCTCGCATTCACGCACGCGATATCCCGCCGGCTCGAGGGTAAGCCGCAGGAGGCGACGAAGCTGGACTTCGTCGTCGATCACCACGATTTCGATCGGCGCACCGGGCGTTGGCATCACGGCTCAAGATTACCGGTTTCCTCGCATGGAAGGTAAACCGCAAAAACGGCGCCCCCACCTGGATTGTCGTCCACCACCACCTCCCCGCCGTGGGCGAGAACAAACCCGTGCACGATCGAGAGTCCCAGGCCGAGTCCACCCACCCGAGCCGATTCGCCGCGTTGAAACTTCCTGAACAAGCGATCCTTCAGGGACGCCGGCACTCCCGGGCCCCGATCCGCCACTGTGAAACACACCTGTCCTCGCTTCCGGTCCCATGCCGCCGTCAACGACACCGGCGTACCCGGCGGCGTGTGAAGTGACGCATTGAGCAGGAGGTTCGTCAGCACCTGTTCCATGAGCACGAAATCGGCCCGGAAGAGTGGAATGCCCGGTTGCAGCGAAACCGCAAAGGGATGCCCCTCGAGCGCCTCGTGGACCGAGTCCGCGGCCGCGGTAACCAGTTCGCCGGCTTCGCACCAGTCAATCCGGGGCCGCAGCGCCCCACTTTCGAGACGGGTCTGATCGAGCAGGTTGTTCACGAGCCGTGTGAGCCGACGGGTCGCCGTGCCGACTTCGTCGAGCAGCTCACGACGCGTCGTTTCTTCCGCCGAACCCATCCTTTCGACGGCCGCGGCAAGGACGGCGAGCGGAGTCTTCAATTCATGCGACACGCCATCGAGGAGCGTCCGGTGCAGGCGTTCCGACTCTGCCACCAACTTCCCGCGTTCGCCCGCGGCCCTCAGCCTGTCCCGTTCGACAAACATGGCGAGCTGCGCCGCGATCCCCTCGGCCAGGTCTCGCTGTGCGAGCGAGAGTTCTCCGTCTTCCGCCACCCTCAAACAGAGGACCCCCAGGGCGGATTTCCCGCGCACCAAAGGCGTGGCGAACAGGGTGGAACTGGCGAATGTGTCTGTGAATCTGCCAGCCGGCCTCCGATTTCTAACCGCCCAGTCCGCGACCGATCTGTCCAATTCCACGAATTCATCTCCAGTCGAAGGATGCAGGACGAGAGCGCCCGTCGTCTCGTCGACCAGGAAAAGCGCCGCGCTGGCGTCGAACAGCTCGCGACACAGGTTGAGGGCCTGGCCGACCGCCTCGTTGGGACCAGGCGCATCCGAGAGCGCGAGCGTCAGTCGGTACATCGCAGTGGCCCGGAGTTCACGACTGCGTTCATTCTGCTCGTTGTTGCGAATCCTCGCGGTAAGTTCACCGGTGACGAGGGTGACGACAAAATACGCCGAGAACATGGCAAGGTCCTCGGTTTGCCCGATATGCAGCGATAGCACGGGCGGAATGAACAGGAAGTCCCAGACCAGGGCGCTGAGCACACCCGCCATCAGGACGGGGCCGCGCCCCACCCTCAGGCTGAGCAGGACGATGCCCATAAGATAGACCAGGCCGACTGCATTCAGTCCGACGTGCGCGACGATCAGCACGCCCAGGAGCGATATGCCAGCGAGGACCAGCAGAGCCAGAAAGTATTCGTGAAATGGAGACAACGCCCGTCTGTGCGGCCGCTCGCCCGCGGCCTCGCCATCTCGGATCCGGCCGCGAGGCGCCACATGGACGTCGAACTCCTTACCCATGCGCAACAGCCGATCCGCGGTGCTCCCCCCGTTGAGCCAATCGAGCCACCTGGGGTTGCGCGATCGTCCGGCGAGAATCTGCGTGGCGGAATGCTGACGGGCCGTCCTTACAAGGGCATTGGCAACGTCCTCATCCTGGGTGACGACGATTTCCGCACCAAGTGCACGGGCGAGAGCGAGATTCTCGTCGAGCCGCTGGCGCGCTCTCGGGGAGAGCAGCCGGGGCGACTCGACGCTCACCGCGAGCCAGGGGATGCCCTGCGCTGCCGCGAGCCTGCGTGCGCGGCGCACCAGATCCGCCGATGACGGGCTCGGGCCGACGGCGACGAGCAAGCGGTCGGTCGACCGCCAGGCTCTGGAATCCAAGGGAGCATTCGATTGTTCCCGAAGCCTCCGATCCATTCGCTCGGCGACAAACCTCAGGGCGAGTTCGCGCAAGGCGGTCAACTGGCGTTCATCCAAGTGCGCCTCCGGAAGTCCGTCCGCAGAGGCCCCCATCACCGCCCTGGCCTCGCTGCGTCGTTCGATGAAGAGCGAGGCGGGCACGTCGACCAGCACGATCTCGTCGGCGTCGTCGACCAGGGAGTCCGGCACGGTTGATGAGGATGTCAGGCCGGAGATCCGCGCAGCTGCCTCGGCCCGGCTCTCGATCTCACCCACGTCGACCGTCACATGGACGTCGATACCCGCGGCCAGCAACTCAAGCACGTCGTGGTACCGCCCCGCATGGCGGGAGGTTGGGGGATTCTCCCGCGCAACATCGTCGACGAGCACGAGGCTGGGCCGTCGCGCAAGGAGGCCGGGCAGATCGATCACCTCGCGCGCAGGCACGGCGTCGGACGCCCCGGCGAGTATCCGGGCAAGTGATTCCGTCCCAGGGCGCCCGTGCGTGGAGAGCACCCCGATCTCGACCGTGCCGCCGTTTTCACGTTCGGCCATGCCCGAGCGAAGCATGGCGAAGGTCTTCCCGGAACCGGGGCACATGCCCACGAACGCCACTAACCGGCCATGCGGCGTCGCGGTCTTGTCTGCTCCGTCAACTGGAAGCGTGTGGAAAACGGGGTGCGGTGGCTCCGGGTTCAAGCGGAAACAGGCTCTCGCAGGGTCGCGGGGAAAGGTCAAACCGGGGCCGCTGCCGCCCAAAGGCCCACGCTGGCCATCGCCTTCAATGCGACCCGTGGCGGCTAAAATACCAGAACATCGCGCCGAACAGCGCGAGTTGGAGAAAAACGAAGGCGAGGATGAGCGGCAGCATCCTGAAGCGTCCCTTCCACGGCCTCGGCGCCTGCAGCCGCTCAAACCGGTTGGTGAGCGGTACGCGCTCGTAATCGTCCAGCTCCGCCTTCATCGCCGCCGCGCTCTCGAATCGCTCGTCCGGATTGCGCGACAGCGCATGAAGGACGATCTCCTCCACCACGGGCGTCAGCTTGGGATTGAGTCCGCGCAGGGCAACCGGATCGCCCGTGGTCCGCATGTTCATCGTGACGTACGGACTCTCGCCCTCGAACGGAACCTGGCCGGTGAGCATCTCGTACAGGATCGCCCCGAGGCTGTAGATGTCCGTCCTCAGGTCTCCGCGCCGGCCATTCACCTGCTCGGGAGCCATGTAGTCGGGCGTGCCCATCGCCGGAGAAAAACCCACGAACGTGAGCCGGCGCAGCTGCGAAGCCTTGGCGATGCCGAAATCGAGGATGCGAATGGAACCGTCGTCGCAGATCATGATGTTCTGCGGCTTGAGGTCGCGGTGGACGATGCCGCGCTGGTGCATGTGGTCGAGCGCGTCGCAGATGCGGCTGGCGACCGTCACCGCGTCCCTTTCCGCCATGGGCCGCTGCTCCTCCATGACCTTGTCCAGCGTCCGCCCCTGCAGGTATTCCATCGCCAGGTAGGGCCGGCTCTTGGGCTGGTCCACCGGCACCATCTTGAGGATGAACGGATGATCCATCTGGCGACCGATCTCCTCCTCGCGCTGGAAGCGGTTGAAGGTGTTGATGTCGCTTTCAAACTGGATCAGCGGCACCTTCACGGCGACCGTGTGGCCCGTCTTCAGGTCGCGCGCCTTGAAGATGGACGCCATGCCGCTGCGGCTGATCAGCTCCGTGATTTCGAAGCGATCGTCGAGGATCTGGCCGGGTTCGAGTTCTGTGGAATTCACGCCGATGGGTCTTGGAGGCCTGTAGACGGGTGTGCCGTGGAAATAGGCGATCACGTCGAGTTCCTCGATCTTTACGATCTGAATCGACAGGTTGTCGTCAACGCGTCTCCGCTCCGCGAGGGCGACGAGGCGCCGGCAGGCCTCCTCGGGCTCGAAATGGCTCGCGATGTCGCGGATCTCGTCGTCGACCACGAAGGCGTAGAGGCCGTCCGAACACTGGACGACGACGTCGCCCCGTTCGAGTTCGACGCGCGAGCTTTCGAAGCGGGCAACGGGATCGTGACCGACGCTTCGCGTGAGCATCGAGCGGCGCGGATCGGTCATCGCGCTGTGCTCGTGCATGAGCCGGAACTTCACGGGAAGCCCGACATAGCAATGATCGACCGTCAGCCGCTTGATGGTGCCCTTTCGGACCAGGTAGACGCGGGAGTCCCCGACGTGCGCGACGTGGACCGCGTTTTCCCGGAGCAGGCAGACGTTGAGCGTTGTCGCCATGCGGCCCTCGTCGGGCGTGCGCAGGGCGGTGTCGTAGACCGCGCGGCTCGCCGCGTCGAACATGGCGCGCTGGAGGGACGAGATCGACGCAGGCGCCTTCGCGTTCTCGAGCACGGTCATCGCGGCGGTCACCGCCAGCCGGCTGGCAAGCTCTCCCCGGCTCTCCCCGCCGACGCCGTCGCCCAGGATGGCGGCCGCACCGATCTCCCGCGCGCTTTCCACGTCCGGCGGCTGCCAGAATCCGATGTAGTCCTCGTTGACCTCGCGGACCGGGCCGGTGGTCGAAAGCTGCGCGTGCTTGTATCTCATGAAAGGAAACAGGGCGGCCCCAATCCGAAAGGGGCCGCCCCAGGTAACGCTATGACTTCTCCGGGTCCATTCGGAGAAAGGAGGTTTAGGAGCCGAGGTTCGGGGCCGTCGTGAGAAGCGCCGGCTTCCCGGAGGCCTTGCTGCGGCGGATGAAGTAGATCGCACCCCAGATGCCCCAGACTGCTGCGATGCCCAGCGCGATGTAGGGCTCCTTCCAACTCATGCCGGACACCGAGAAGGGCCCGATGAGATAGAAGAGCATGCAGGCGAGGTTGGCCAGCAACCCGAAGACCGGGATGACCACATGCTTGAAGGTGTTGAAGCTGTGGTGTTCGACGAAGGCCACGATCGCGATGAAGTTCGTGAGCATGTAGAGCAGGAAGGTGCCGAAGTTGCTCGCGAGCGTCACTACGAGCATGCTCTGCGGGATGAGCGCGGCCGTGTCGTGGCGAATCAGGCCGAACGAGTACCAGATGTTGTGGGGCAGGCTCGCAATCGCCGAATCAGCCAGGGCCGCGCCATTGCAGAAGTAAAAGGCGACCGAGATGATGCCGATGACTGCCGAGATGATGCCGAGCGTCCAGATGGAGCGCGCCGGCGTGAGGTTCTTCTCGTGAAGCATGCCGAAGTGAGCCCCCATCTCCTCGTCGCGGCCCATCGCGTAGGTCACGCGGGCGCCGGTGCTGATGCACGACAGCGTAGTGCCAATGAGCGCGAGGAAGACCGTGAAGGCCTGCACGAGCATGTAGGCCTTGCCGGCCGCAGCGCTGCCGAAAAGCCAGGTGCCCGTGATCTGCATCATGTCGCCGATCGGTGCAGCGGATCCCGCCGCCGTCGTCATCGTGTAGCCGCTGTTCAGGAAGTAGTTCGCGCAGAAGTATTCGATCAGGTAGCAGAACGCCCCCTGGATCACCAGCGAGAGGATGATCGCGATCGGGATGTCCCGCTTTGCGTTCTTCGCCTCCTCACCCATCGCGGACACGGACTCGAATCCGACGAGGATCAGGATCGCGATGCAGGCCTGGATCAGCGCGTAGTTCAGACCGTGGGGCGAGACCACCGACTTCGCCGTCGAGTGGAACTCGAAAGTGTCCGTCGGATTCTTCGGATCGGAGCCCTTGTCGACCGCCGCGGACGGCGAGTAGTCGAGCTTGAAGTCCCCCGTATAGACGTAATGCCCGGCCGCGTTCTTCACCGGATTGCCGTCCTTGTCGACCGCGATGACCTTGTTGGTCGGCACCCCGTCGGGGTTGAGGGTATAGCCCACCGAGCCCTGCGGATGATTGATACGGTACGCCAGCGCGATTGCCGCGAAGATCAGAAGCGCCGTGATCTGAATGACATTGATCGCAACGTTGACGGCCGTCGCGCCCGCGACACCGCGGTACGCGATGTACGAGACCCCGAGTGCGAAGACGACGCAGAAGCCGTACATGAAAAGCGGGCTGGGGACCGCGGAACTGAACACGGACGGGAAGAGCACGCCCATCACGTAGCCGCAGAGGATCGAGGTCACGCCCACCATCACTCCGGGATAGATCCAGTAGTACAGATGGCTGGCCCAGCCGATGACGAATTTTGCCACCCGGGCCCATTTGAAGGCCTTCTGTTTCCGCAGGAAGGCCTGCTCGGCGAAGACGTACGACGAGCCTGCCCCGGGATAGAGCTTCGAAAGCTCGGCGTAGGAAACAGCGGTCGCCAGACACAGCGCCAATGCGATGAGAATTCCGAACCACATGGCCGATCCGGCCATGGGCGCACCGTACAGGCACTGCTGCCCGAAGGTCAGCCAGAGGAAGGCGCCGGGAGCGATCAGCGCCATCGCGTTCATTGTCAGCCCCGTCAAGCCGAGCGTCGGCTTCATCGTGGCGGTGGATTTTTCGGCCATAGAGGTTCGTGGATTGAGGATTGGTGTTCTCGGATACCGCGAACCTCCTTTCGCATTTCACGTACCACTACCGATTAAGAAAACATCAAGTCCTGCACCATTGCCGTAAAGATTTCATCAAGCCGACGGTGCCCAAAAAGCGGTAATGACCTCCTCACTACACCCATCGGGGGCGCGTAACGGTGTCCTTCCAGCCGGCACAAACTCCAACCACCTGCAATTGGCCAGCATCATTTCCGTATGGCCGGCCTGCTGACTCCTGCGGTTGAATGTCGGTTTCGATGGATACCGCTTCCAAAGTTCCCGGGGTGAGTGCGCGGCGCACGGCCGTGCAGCTGGCAGCACTGTCCGCGCTCGGACCTTTCTGCATCGACGCCTACCTGCCCTCGATGCCGGACATTTCACGCGTGATGAACCAGTCGCTCGACGACGTCCAGGGAACCCTGACGGCGTACATGATTCCGTTCGCGGTGATGACGCTCTGGCACGGGGCGCTGTCCGACACCTTCGGCCGGCGGCGGATGGTTGTGCTGGGACTTGCGGCATTCGCGGCGGCCTCCGCGGGCTGCGCGCTGGCCACCTCGCTGCCGTGGCTGATGTTCTTCCGGGTGTTCCAAGGCGCGACAGCCGGCGTGGGGATGGTCGTCGGACGCGCGATCGTGCGCGACCTCTACGACGGTCCCGAGGCGCAAAAGCTGATGGCGATGGTGGCGATCGTGTTTGCGATCGCACCGGCCATCGCGCCCATCGTGGGCGGCTGGCTCCAGGCCTGGTTTGGCTGGCGCGCGATCTTCGTGTTCATGGCGGTTTACGCGTCTGTGCTGCTGGCCACCATCGCGGCGACACTGCCGGAGACGCTTCCCCGGTCGGCGCGGCAGAGCTTTCGTCCCGGCTTCCTGGCGAAGTCGTACTTCACCGCCCTGCGACACCCCGTGTTCATGACGGCGTGTATCGCCATCGCCTTCGCCTTCGCTGGACTGTTTCTCTACGTGCTGTCGGCCCCGGAATTCCTGATGCACCACCTGCACGTGAGTGCGACGGGGTTTCTCTGGCTGTTCGGCCCGCTGACCGCGGGAATCGTCGTGGGCAACGTGCTGTGCGCGCGCCTCGCGGGGCGGCTGTCGCTGGTGCGCACCGCGGCGATCGGCTGCGCCGTCATGCTCGTGTGCGCATTGTCAAACGTCGGCATGAACCTCCTGATGCCGCCGCGCCTGCCCTGGGCGGTGATTCCACTCTTTGGATACATGGTCGGCATGTCGCTCGTGCTTCCGACGATGACAATCCGGGCCATCGACTGCTTTCCGCAGCAGCGCGGACTCGCGGCCTCGTGCCAGAGTTTCGTCCAGAGCGCCGGCAGTTCGGTGCTCTCGGCGGCCGCCCCCCTGCTGTGGATCTCGAGCCTGAGCCTGTCCGCGAGCCAGTTCGCGTTCGGGCTGGTCAGCGCGGGCATGCTCGCCCTGGTGCCCCTGTTCGCCCGACGCGGGCCCGCGTGAGCAGGACGGGGCCGGATCGGCATTGACCACCGCGGCGGGCGCGGGTGCGATGGCCCATCCCCCACAAAATCACTCCTTCCATGACCCGCCTCCGTATTGCCCTGACCACCACAACCCTCCTTTCCCTGGCCGTCCTCTCCGCGTCGGCCAAGCCCACCCAGGCCCAGATGGATCTCTGGCAGCGGCAGGCCGAGGAGCGCCTTCACAACGACTGGGCCTGGATCGGACGTTACGCCACGGAGAACGCCAAGCTCAAGGCCCCCGCACCCGGCGAAAACCGGGTCGTGTTCATGGGCGACTCCATCACCGATTTCTGGATACAGAGAAGTCCCGCGTTCTTCGCCGACCACCCCTACCTGGACCGAGGGATCAGCGGACAGACCACGCCGCAGATGCTCGTTCGCTTTCGTGCGGACGTGATCGACCTGCACCCGAAGGTCGTGGTCATCCTCGCCGGCACCAACGACGTCGCCGGCAACACGGGCCCGGAAACCCCGGCTCAAATCGAGGGCTACCTCGCCTCCATGGTCGACCTCGCCCGACAGCATCACATTCGCGTGGTGCTCTCCTCCATTCTCCCGGCGGCCGACTACCCGTGGCGCCGCGGCCTGGATCCCGCTCCGAAGATCGAGGCGCTCAACACCTGGATTCGCGCCTACGCCGCGAGCCACGACTGCGTGTACCTCGACTACTGGACAGCGATGCAGGACGGCCATGGCGGCATGCGCGCCGGAATCTCGATTGACGGCGTACACCCGAATGCCACCGGTTATGCGATCATGGAACCGCTCGCTGTGAAGGCGATCGACGAAGCCCTCGCGCGCGAATGAGCCCCCGGGGCGCAGGCCTCCGTCCGCCCCGGTGATCTGCGCTCGCCCTCCGCGATGGGAGACCTAAACTTCGGAACACTATGCCTTCGTCATCCGACGCGGAGTTTGAACACGCGGTTCTCGACATGATCGAGCACAGCTCGACCGGATCGGTGCCGCGCACCCCGTCGTATGACGAGATCCTGGGCCACCTGCGCGCAACGCACCAGGTTTACGCGAGCGCCGATCACAGGGACGGGCACGTCACGGCCCGTTCGCTCGCGCACCTGCCGGTCTTTCATGCGGCCAACCTCGACTCGTTTGCGGAGGGCGCGATTGCGGCAGAGGCGCTTGAACCCAACACGGCGATCTTCGATCGCTATGTGCAATCCCTCCCCGCCGATGCCCGTGCGCGCGCCGAATCCTGCCGGGAATCGGTTGCCGGCCGGCTGATCCACCACCGCCCCAAGCAGGGGGCTGCGGCGACACATGATCCCGTGGCGACCCTGTTTCTCGTTCCGGGCGGAGGTCCGCACCCGGGCCTTCCCGGCAATTACCTTCACGGCATGCTCATGGAGGCCAACGATTCGCGTTATCCGGCGCCCTGGCGTATCCTTGTGAAGGATTCGCTGGACGACGTCGCGATCCTTGACGCCGCATCCGTCGCCGAGGCGGTCGCGGCGTTGAAGGATCTGTTTGAAAGCGCCCCGTTCCACCTCGTGGAACTCGAGGCGCTCGGTTTCCGGATCGAGTGAGCCGTCTGCGGTCTAGGCTCCCATCTCGGGGACCAGCGAGCCGATGAGCGGGGCCTCGTCGCTCCTGGCCGCTTTCTTCTTCCGCCCCCCGGCCATCGCACCCAGCTCGGCGATGGCGGTGTTCAGGCGGCCCGTCTGGTGATTCAATTCCGCCGCTGCGCTCGAGGTCTCCTCGGCCGTCGCGGCATTCGCCTGGG
>JAJXYI010000566.1 GCA_021780625.1 bacterium
AAACAGGGTCACGCTCCCGATCTGAATCGCGTGCCCGATCCAGAATCCGTCGCGGTGAACCCAGAACAGCAGTGCCAGAAACCCGGCGAGCACGAACCCATAGGCGCGGGTCTTTGTGAGGTCGCCAACCTTGTGCAGCTGCCCCGCCAGGACGCTGCCGATCATGACGCCCACGCTCAGCCAAAGCCCGAGCAGCGCGATCTGGGTGTTGTCCGCAAGCTTCAGTACGTCGAGCCCCCAGGGCTGGAAATTGATCTTCATCGTGGCGCCACAGACCCAGAACAACGCCGTGCCCACCAGCACCCGTCCCAACCGCCCCGTCCTGAACAGATCCCGCACGTGCCTTATGAATTCACCCGTGCTCGTGGCAAAACGGACCTCGGGCATGCTGCGCGTCGGAGTCATGACCAGGTTGAGCAGGAGCGCCGAGCCGTAGACACCGGCCACGATGAGGAAGGAGATCGCGACGCGGTCCTTGAAAACGTCCGCAAGCACCGACCCACCGATCGCGCCCGTCAGAATCGCCACCAGGGTGAGCAGTTCGACCGAGCCATTCGCCTTCACGAGGCGCTGGGCAGGGAGAATCTCAGGCAGTATGCCGTATTTCCCCGGTCCGTACAGGCATGCCCCCACCCCGACAATCAGGTAGCCGAAGCCCTGCCAGCCATAGCCGTGCCTGATCCCCTGGATGCACAGGAGCGCGCCGATCAGTTTCAGGGCATTGCCGCCGATCAGGCCCTTCACCTTCGAGAAGCGATCGTTGAAATAGCCGGCGAAGGGCGCGAGCACGACATAGGGCAGGAAGAGCAGGCTCGTGTAGAGCGTGCTGCTGCTGCGCAGCTGCGCCTCGGTGATGGCACCCGCCCGCTGGAGGTAGGTGAGCTGTCCGACGATGACCGCGAGGATCGCGTTGTCGCCGAATGCGCTCAGAAACTGGCTGGCAAGCAGGAGGGGATAGTTCCGGCGTGAGTTCATGGGTGGCTCCGGGAGAATATCGGGACGAGATAGAGAAGGGGCCTGAGACTCAAGGCCGGGCTTCGCAGCCAGGGCGTCGGACGACTCAGGGATGCCTGGAGAGGTGTGGTGCATGAGATTTGGGTTCGACGCCGCCCAGGATAGCGCGAGAACGGGTTTTCAGGGTAATCGATAATCCCGATGGCCGTCATCGCCGGGGCCGATCCGGCGTTTCTCCGGGCTCAATCGCATTGCCTCGATCCACGCCCGCTGCTCGCATGGCTGCGGCCGCATGAACATCCATCACCTCGAGCTGTTCTATCACGTCGCACGCAATGGCGGAATCAGTCGCGCGGCACGCGCCATGCCGTACGGAATTCAACAACCGGCGATCAGCGGACAGATTCTCCAACTCGAGGCCGAGATAGGTTCGAAACTTTTCGAGCGTACTCCCTTCAGGCTGACACCTGCCGGCGAGGAGTTATGGTCCGCGATATCGCCTTTCTTCGACGGCCTTGAAAGTCTTCCCGAGCGCATCGCCCGCCGGATCCAGCCCCGCCTGGCAATCGGCGCCGCGGAGTTCATCCTCTCGGAACATCTGCCCAAAATCGTCGCACGCATCCGGGCCCGTTCCGACGGCTTCCGCCTGGGCCTGCGCTCGGGGTATCAGCAGCAGCTTGAGGCCTGGATCCTGGAGGGCCAGCTGGACCTCGCCATCACTCCTATCGACCGGAAGCCAAATCCGGCCCTCCGCCATGCGCTCCTCCGCGAACTGCCCCTCGTGCTCGCCGTTCCCTCATCGTCCCCAGTCCGCGACGCCGAATCCCTGTTCCGCGGCCGGTCCGTGGATTCCCCCCTGATCTGCCTGCCTGCCAGCGAAAGCGCGCCGAGGCAGTTTCAGGCGGAGCTGCGCCGACGGAAAATCGACTGGCCCGTCGAGATCGAGGCCAGTTCCCTGTCCCTCCTCGAAAATTACGTGGAGAACGGATACGGAATCGGGCTCACCGTCCATCGCCCGGAACTGGCCCGCCACCGCCGGATCCGCACGCTGCCACTCCGCGGCTTCCCTCCCCTCGCCCTGCATGCCCTTTGGACCCGCACAACCGGACCACTCCTGGCCGCTGCGATCGAGGAGACCATGGCTTATGCCAAGGGGTTGGGGTGACAGACTGGCCGGTTTGGTGATGATTTTGTGACATCGTCACCTGGTCGCCGTCTGTTTGTCACAAAGCCCCGCTTCAATCGGCCCCGCCCATGGGAGCCCGACTGAATCTGGCAATTGTCACCGAAACCTTTCCTCCGGAGGTCAACGGCGTAGCGATGACCTTCGGGGTCATCGCCCGCGAACTCGGGATAAGGGGACATCGCGTCACGGTCTATCGTCCACGTCTCGCGGATACCGCGGATACCGAAGCGGGATACGAGGTCGAGAACCTGCCCGGCTTTCCGATTCCGGGCTATCCCGCGATCCGAATGGGGTTCCCGGCAAAGGGCAGGCTGGCTCGGGTCTGGCGGGCGAGACGGCCCGACCTGGTCCATGTCGTGACCGAGGGGCCTCTGGGCGCCTCCGCGATTTCGGCGGCCCGATCCCTCGGGGTGCCGGTGACCTCGAGTTTTCACACCAATTTCCACAGCTACGCCCGGCACTACGGACTGCCTCCCCTTCGCCACCTGGCGCTAGCCTGGCTGCGCCGCGTGCATAATCGGACCCGCCGCACTTTCGCGCCGACACGGGAACTCTGCGACGAGCTGACCTCGCTCGGCTTTCGCGACCTCGGTCTGCTGTCGCGCGGCGTGGATCTGCGGAGGTTTTCGCCGTCCCGCCGCTCGCCAGACCTGCGTCGGCAATGGGGCGCGGGGCCCGACGATCCTGTCGTGATCCACGTCGGCCGCATGGCGCCCGAAAAAAACTATCCCCTTCTTTTCCGGATCTACTCCGCGATGCGAGCGGCGAACCCAAGCCTTCGATTCGTGCTCGCGGGCGAGGGCCCCTTGCAGGACGCGCTGCGGCGCGCTC
The DNA here is from genome assembly GCA_021780625.1 of bacterium. The sequence goes on from JAJXYI010000566.1 coordinate 2,972, forward strand.
ATCCCGACTGCGTGTTCGCCGGATTTTTTTCCCGAGAGGAGATTGGACGCTACTACGCGTCCGCCGATCTCTATGTGCACGCGAGCACCACGGAGACCTTCGGCAACGTGCTCACCGAGGCGATGGCCAGCGGGCTCGGCGTGTGCGGCTTCGATTACGCCGCGGCACGCCAATTCGTGAAGCATGGCGAAAACGGACTCGTGGCTCCCCTGGGGAACGAAGCCGCCCTGATTGACGATGCCGTGCGCCTTG
>JAJXYI010000277.1 GCA_021780625.1 bacterium
GGATGTGGAGTCGCGCCCCGAATCGACATGGCTTCAATAGCCATATGGAAAAGGCCGCGGTATCCAGACTGAAGGACCACTCGAGCGCATACCTTCGCAAGGTGCGTGCAGGCAATCCGGTCGTCATTTACGATCGAGACATTCCAATCGCTCGACTCGAACGGATCGAGGCGCGAAGGATTCAAGGTCCTGGAACCCTAGGATTCCTGGCCGGCACCCGATTTCTCACTGCGACTTGCCGGCCAATCATGACCCGCGTCGATCCCCGACGCACGCGACGCATCGAAGAAATTCCCCGGTGCGGCCCAATTGGACAAGCCCTACGTCCATGGCTAATGTGGAGCCCAACGAACCTGAACGGAAGGGATGCCGATGCTATTGCGCGAAGGGGCGACGCGACGCGTCGGGCTCGCATTTGTATTGTCGATATTGGCGGGTTGCGGCGGCGGCGGGGGCGCGCCCACGCCGTCGATCACGGCGGACGCGACCGCGCTGTCCGCGTCGGCTCCGGTAACCAGCGATTCGATTTCCAACTTGACGATCAACCTCACGGCCACGAACACGCCCGGTTCCGGCCTGTACGTCGCAGGCACAACGACCAACAACGGCGTTTCGACTCTCTCGCCCGGAATTTTCACTGCGTCCTCCGGTCAGGTGCAGGTGTATCTCAAGGCGCCGAACACGCTGGCGCCCGGCACCTACAAGGACACCGTTACGCTCAAAGTGTGCACCGACAACAACTGCGCGGCGCAGGTCGCCGGCAGTCCCATTACGGTGAGTGTTGCCTACACCGTCACCGCCGTCACCGGACCGGGCGCACCAACGTTGAATGTCACCCCGGACGTTTCCGTGCATCTCCTGCCCACCGACACAGCTCCCTCCCCCGCTGCGTACTATGTCGGTGCATCGGTGACGAACGCCCCGAACTATCCACTCACCGTGAAATTCACGGCAACGACGAACGGTCTCCAGCCGACACCCGCCCTCATCCTTGCGCAGGCACCGAACGGCCTTCAGGCAGGAGACGCAAGCCTCACGTTCAAGGCGCCCGCTGTGTTGGGACCAGGCCTGTACACAGACACCGTCGCGATCTCCGTCTGCCTCGATGCGGCTTGCGTCAACCCGGTCTCGGGCAGCCCCGCCACGGTCAACGTCAGCTATTTGATCGGCAACGGCCTGCCGGGTGTGAACGGCGACACGGTGATCCAACTGCCTCTTCATGCCAATGACCTGGTCTGGGACCCGGTCCGGTCCGTCATCTATGCATCCCTCGCGGCCGATTCACCGACCGCACCGGATTCGATTGCGGTCATCAATCCAATCACCGGAACAATGACGTCCGCCGTGACGCTGGCCGGAGAGGCGGGTAACCTCGCAATCTCGGACGACGGCAGCTATCTTTACGCCGTAGCCCTCAACACCAACACCGTCTGGCGGCTCGCGCTTCCAAGCCTATCGGTCGCCGCCACGCTGAGTCTCGGTACCGGCTTGTACGCGTTCGACGTTGCCGTGGCACCCGGGTCACCCAAAACGGTCGGCATTTCGCGCTCCACCTCACCCCCCGGCCCGGTCGCATCCAGCCTCAATTCCGCGGGAGTCGTGGTTTTCGACGACGTGACTGCTCGCCCGGACATAGCCGGTTACGGTGCCCAAGGTGCCACCGCGGAACTCGACTATCTGGCCTGGGGTCCGACGGCCTCCACGCTGTACGCCGATGATGCGTGGACTTCGGGAGGGGCGCTCACCACCCTGAACGTGGCGGCGGCAGGTCCGCAAATCAGCGCATCGGTCAGCGGGGTCACCAGCGGTCGAATCCATCGCGTCAACGGCCTCGTATACACGGACAGCGGCGTAGTGTTCGATCCTGTGGCCGGAAGGATCGCCGGCACACTGCCCTATCCGCCTGGCGCGATATACGGCTCGCGCGCGGTCGGTTTGGATGCCGCGGTGCCCCGCATCTACTCGCTTACTATGAATGGACCGGACACGACTCTCTACATTTTCGATCAGAAATCGCTCGCGCTGCTGCGTGCGCAAACGATCCTCGGGACCACCGTGTCGGAGTACGCCCAGATTCCCACGCCGTTGATCCGCTGGGGATCGAACGGGATAGCGTTCGCATCCTACGATGGTCAGATCGTCATCATCAGTGGGGCATATTTGACGAACTGAAATGCAACGCCGGAATCACGTTGAGGGGGCACCGCACCGCGCCGCTGTCTTGATGGTGGCGTGGTCGCAGTGACGCGCGCGGCCTCTTTGAATTGGTAGCGGGGGCAGGATTTGAACCTGCGACCTTCGGGTTATGAGCCCGACGAGCTGCCAGACTGCTCCACCCCGCACCAGGGGAATTCACCATTCTACTGATTATTCGCTCGAACGCAATACGCCGGGGGACGAATATCGCGCCCCGTTCGCCCGCTACGGCAGCGCGTGCGAGCAGATCAGCAGCAGCGCACCCGGCGCGACGCCGAGGCCGAGCACCAATAAGGCGTTCGCGCTCAGGATCGTGCGCATCAGCGGCGTGCCGTCGATGCGCGCGCTTTCGGTCGGTTCGTCGAAATACATCATCTTGACGACGCGCAGGTAATAGAACGCGCCGACCACGGAGAACAGCACCGCGACGACCGCAAGCCAGGTCATGTCTACGCCGAGCACGGCCTGGATCACGCCGAGCTTCGCCCAGAAACCGATGAACGGCGGCAGTCCCGCGAGGCTGAACATGAATATCGCCATCATCCCGGCGAACCAGGGACTGCGCGCGTTCAAGCCCTTGAAATCGGCGATCTGTTCGGCATCGAAACCCTGTCGCGACAACAGCAGGATCATTCCGAAGGAACCGGCCGCCACGATCACGTAGGTGATCGTATAGAACATCGCCGCCTGATAACCGGCCTGGGTGCCCGCGAGAATGCCGAGCAGGATGTAGCCCACGTGGGAAATCGTCGAGTAGCCGAGCATGCGCTTCAGGTTCGCCTGTGCGATCGCGACGATGTTGCCGACCGCCATCGACAGGACCGCGAGCACGACCAGCATCTGGCTCCAGTCGACCTGGGCCCCCGCCAGCCCCTCCGTCAGGAGCCGCATCGTCAAAGCGAACGCGGCCACCTTGGGCGCACTGCCGATGAACAGCGTCACGCAGGTCGGCGAGCCCTCGTAGACGTCGGGTATCCACATGTGAAACGGCACGGCCCCGAACTTGAACCCGATCGCGACGAT
>JAJXYI010000087.1 GCA_021780625.1 bacterium
ATCTCATGTAGCGCAGAACTGAGCGGGCGAGCGCGGGATTGGTGTAGCACAGCGGCAACGCGTGCTGGAAATGATCGCGCGCACTCGCCTGGACGCCCCAATCGTAGTCATAGACAGTCCCCTGCGGGATCTTGGTTTCACCGTAGAACGCGCAATAGGTCGCCATTGCCTCGAGCGTATAGGCATGCCACTGCAGTTCGCGGCGCAATGTCGCGTCGCTCTCGCCGCTGAACGTTGGAATCATCTTGCGCCAAAGCCGCCCGAAACCGACGGCCGGCTCCCGGCTCTTGCGCCAGATCGCGGTCGCAGCAGCGATCTCGGTGAACTCGCGTTCCCAGGTGAAACCAATCGCCAATTCGATCGTGCTCTCCGCGCCGGGCGCCAACGCGATGCGCGACACGAGCGCGAGTTCGTCGCCGTTCGCACTCGCCGCGATTTCGGGCACCGCACCGTCTGGCGACGCCAGTACCTGGAGGAACAGGGACGGCGGAAATCCGTCGTGACGGGAGATCGTATCCGGCGTGGGGCAATCGAGCGGATCGTCGATCTCGCCAATATTATCCGCCTTCGCGATGCCCCGCACCGTGTCGATCGCCGTGATGTGGCGGTAGCGCATTGCCCTCTGGTCGTGAGGCTGGCGCTGTTGTTGGATGCATTCATAGCGCGCTGTGATTGCTTCGCGGTAAACCAGGGCGAGGGGGCGATCGGCGCGGCTGCGCACGGTGATCCGCACGAGCACCGTGGCGACGCCATCCTGTGGCGTCAGCGACGGTGCCACCTCCAGACGACGCGTGACCACCGCAGCACCGAGATCGTATCCGTATTCTGCCCACCCGCACCCAAACTCGCGCCGGCAGCGCGCCGCGTCAGCAGCGACCGAATCGATACCGACCAGTTCCACCGTGCGCGGCGCGCTCCCTTCGAACGTCAAGCTCGCCGAATTTGCCCCGGAGTTCGGTTGTGCCCCTTGGTTCAGGCGCGCCCAGGCGCGTTCGCCCGTGATGAGCTGCAATGCCCCGCTGACGTGGGCGAAGAGCGTCAGGCGATAGTTGCCGAGCAGAAACCAGGGGTCCGGCGGCAGCTTCGCGGGCCGCCCATCGCGATCGGTGGTGATGGCTGGCAGAGTGCCGGTGTAGCAGAATTTCGGCAGGCCCTGGACGTCGTCGGCCCATTGTCCCAAGCGGGGCAATTCTGTCTTGTTCATGAAGTCAGGTCGGTCGGGGTGGTGTTGAGCGCTAACGTGGTCGCAAGATTGGGCGATCAGCCCTGCGTCATCGACGGGTTTCGACCGTGCGGAAACAGTAGGTCCTGCGGGGCGTTATCACAAAGATTCGTTCCAGCAGGTCGTCGCCGATGCCGGCCGCCTTCATCCGCTCTGAGAAATCTCCCAGCAGGAATTCGAGGCCCGGACCGCCACCGTACGACTTCCAATACGAACGTTTCGCGGCGTCCATGCCCAACATGATCTGGTCTGGGAAGTCACCCAGCAGACCCAGCAGAAGATCGAGCGTGGGATTGCCCTGTCCGGACTTCCAACGGAACGCGCTGTCGAATTCGAGCGATACGCCGGTCGCCAGAATCTCGCGATGATAACCCATATCCGGTTTTCGGTCCGTGTGAGAAAGGCAGACGTGGCCAAGGTCGACTCCGAGTTCCTTCAACAGGGACACTTGTTCGAGCGCGAGTTCGCCCTGCTCGGTGTGTGTGAGGATCGGGCAACCCGTTCGCCGATGGGCGGCGGCGGCGGCGGCGAACACGCGCCGCTCCCTAGAGGTGAACTGACGGCCCGTGGCAATCTTGATCACCCCTGCCCGGTGGGACGTGCGAGAAACCAAGGGTCCATTGTAATCGTAGGCATCGATGCCATCGACGATGTCCGCCACGAAGAGATCCTCCAATTCCCGCTCGGTATACACGTGGCTCCAGTGCCCAGGGTCATAATATTTGGCGAGATGGATTCCGGTCGGGGCGACGACATGGACCCCGCTCCCTAGCGAGGCCGCGGCAAGCTTGCGGACGTTGCGCCCGCTGTCGCAGGGCATCGAATCAATGACCGTCCTTCCGCCAATCTGAAATAGGCGCTTCAACTCATCGATGCATGCGTCCGTGTCGTCCAAAAGAAACTCGGGAGTCATCTTGGTGACATAGCAGGAATCGATGATGAGATGCTCGTGCGCATAGGTGACGCCCATCTCTTCGGCGGGCTTGTCGCCCAAGACTGTTCTGAAGAACGCTGTCATGTCGTCACCGGCGGTTGGCCTTCCATTCATCTCGACCGATCTTCGCCTCGGAGGAAGGCAGCTCAAGGATCGCCCCCTGTTCCCTCAGGAGCGTCTGCAACCTTCCCACCGGCACCTCACGGGCTCCGCACCGGAGCGAAATCGAAAGCGCGGCAGCGGTGCCGACAGCCTGGCCCATGGCCATTGTCTGAGCCATCGACCGGCAGGATGCATGCGCATCGTGGGTGGCGGAAAAACAGCGACCGGCGACCCATAGTTCGTCGCGCTGGCGGGGTACAAGCGTGCGGTAGGGCACGTCATAGGCATCACCACCGGGCACATAACCCCAGACCGTTTCCTCGCCGCCGTCCTTCGTGGCGCGGTGATCTTCGATTGGCGCTCCACACAGGAGGACTCGGTCGTCGAAGCGGGCAACGGACAGGCAGTCTTCCTTGGTCAGCCGGTATTCTCCGTAAACCCGGCGCGTCTCGCGCACGCCTATCTGGTGAGAAAGCCCGATGATGTTGGACGTGGCGAAACCGGGCACACAATCGCGGAAGAAGCGTTCATACAGGAACGCCTGTCGCCGTCCTTCCCGCTCGGCGGCCGTGAGCTGCTCGAAATCGGTCGCATCGATGTCCGCCACGCGCACGGCCACGGTCGAAACGCAGCCCCGAGCATTCATGGCGTGGAGGCTGCCGCTCTTGCGCGGGAGGGAATGCGTGCCGCGCTCGACGGCATCTGCCATCGCGCGCATGAGCACCTTCTTTCCGCCGGCGCGCTCGTAGGCATCGAGGTCGACGTCGCTCATGCGAAACGTCGTCGTCAATGTCTGCGCAGGCTCGTGCTCGCCCGCCCGCTCGCAGGCCACACCCGCCAGGGTGCAGAGGTCTGCGTCGCCTGAGGCGTCGACAAAGCGACTCGCACCGAGACGGAAGAACCCACGTTTCGTGGAGATGACGGCGCCCGTAATCCGGCCGGCCGCGTCCTGCTCGGCCGCGACGAGCGTGGAATGCAGGAGCACACGGACGCCTGCCTCGGCGAGGAGTTCGTCCCATACGAGCTTAAGTCGCTCCGGGTTGTAGTTCACACCGGTACCGGCGCCATAGGTGTTGGGACGGAGAAACACCGCACCGGCGGAGTCCAGTGCGTCGACAACGCGGTCGGGCAGTCCGCCCACGACCTTTCTTGGCTGCTTCCCGGGCGTGAAGAAACCATAGAACGTGTCCAGCATCTGGGTACTGGACCCGCCAGGAAAGCCATAGCGCTCGATCAAGAGCACCGACGCGGCCCCGCAGGCACGCGCGGCAAGAGCGGCACAACAGCCGGCGGTGCCGGCGCCTACGACCAGCACATCGGCCGTGGCCAGCACGGGGATTCTTTCCAGGACCAGTGGACTGGATGTCATGAGTTCGAGGGCAATAGCTGAAGCAACCGGAGGCGCTGGCCGGCCTCAGGCGGGACCGACGGCAGCGTAGAGTTTCGCGAGGCGATGGGCATGTTCGTCGTACGCTTCCTCGAACAGCTTGGTCGCCCGGGCACTGCCGACGACTGCCGCGGCACTCAGGACCTTCGGAGGCTGGCCAGCGGCGGTCAGCCGTGCAGCGACCTCCGCCTTGATCGAATTGACCACCAGAGAGCCGCCGATCGTCGAGCCCGGTGCAACCGGAGTGTCGAGGCCCGGGATCTTCACCATCGCATCGCCAACAGGCGCGCCCGTGTCGATGACGAGGTCGGCAAAATCGGTGAGCTTCTTTCCGTCGGCCCGACGGGAGGATGAGGCATCGGCGTGGGCGCGGCTGACGAGTGCGACGACCTTCACGCCGCGCCTTTGGAACTGTTCGGCCATCTCGATAGGCACGACGTTGCACCCGCTCGTTGATACAACAAACGCGCTGTCGCGAGGCTCGATCGCGAAATTACGCAAAATGCGTTCGGCGAGTCCGCTCACGTTCTCCAGAAACATCGCCTGCCGCTGTCCGTTGGCACCCACGACCAGGTTGTGAAAGGACAGTGATAACTCGACGATCGGGTTGAATCCGGGAAAGGACCCATATCGGGGCCACATCTCCTCAACCATCATGCGTGAGTGGCCGGACCCGAAGACGTGAACCATGCGCCCGGCCGCGATCGAGTGGGCAAACCAGTCGGCCGCTTGCTCGATCGCAGCAGCCTGGGCTTGCACGGCGTCGATCATCTGGCGGGCGTGCTGAAGGTAGTCAGTGGTTGGTTTCATTTTGAAGCGGATTGATTCTTCAGCGGGCATCGGGATTGAGCGCCGTCCAGGCAGCGCCAAACGCCCCTCCCCAGTCTTTGAGTTGCGCGGGAACGATGGGCACTCCTCGTCCCAGCGGACGCCATTCGATCTGTTCCATGCGCCGTCGTAGCGGATTGAAGAGGACGTCGCCTGCTTGAGCCACTCCACCTCCAATCACGATGCACTCGGGATCGAGGATATTGATGAGCGAACCAAGCGCCGCCGCCAGAGCATCGACTGAATGCATCCAGAGGCCGAGTGCACGGGGATCACCCGCATCCACGGCGGCGATCAACTCCAGGGTGGATTCAAAACGGCCGCCACTGCGTCGGGCCAGCGTGCACTCGCCGATTGCATCCTCGAGTGAACCAGGAGTCCCGACGATGTCCTTTTCACCGTGGCGATGGAGCGACATGTGCCCAAGGTGGCCCGCACGACCGATCGAACCGGTCAAGAGCCGACCGTCCGTCAGGATCGCGCCGCCCACGCCGGTGCCGAGCGTGAGCATCACGACATTACGCAAGTCCTTCGCGGCCCCCTGCCACGCTTCCCCCAGGAGCGCCGTATGCGCGTCGTTTACCACCGGAATGGCAAAGTCCCGGGAAAGAAGAGAGCTCCAGTCCAGGCCTGCCAGTCCGGCGAGGCGTCCTGGCATGCATACGATCTTGCGTTGGTCTGCCGACGCCAGTCCGGGAGCGGCGATGCCGATGCCCGAGAACCGTATTCCCAGGTTCTGTTCGATGTGACCGATTTGAGTGCGTACATCTTCGGCAAATGCAGGTGTGCCGTCGGGGTCGGTACAATCCCGGGTCGGAATGACTTCGCTGCCTTCCATGCGCCCGGTTGCCCTGTCAAACCACGCGCACTTGACCCTTGTTCCCCCGATGTCGATGCCAAGAACGAGATCCATCGTACTTTCCTTCTGTTGTGGACGGCGCTTCATTGGGAAACTCGCGAGGGCGCCGCGCCGCCAGATTCCGGATGAACTGCGGGCGGCAGCTGTCCTTCGCTCACCGACCAGCCTCCATCGACCGCCAACACCTGCCCGGTTATATATCGCGCAGCGTCCGAAAGCAGGAAGACCGCCGCGCCATCGCAGTCAGCAGGCGTGCCGATCCTGCCGCCCGCCAGCGGTTGTTTCGTTCTGACAAAGGCAACGATTTCGTCGTCGCTCGCCGCTCGCCGGGCCATCGGTGTCTCCACCAGAGCAGGGGCCAGCACATTCACGCGTATGTCCTCTTTCGCGTAGTAAGAGGCGATGCTGATACTGAAACCGACAATAGCGGCCTTCGCCGCGGCATATCCGTGCGTCGAAAAATAGACCGGCGAAGGCCTCCAGCCGAGGACCGACCCCATATTGAGGATGCAGCCACGCGTGCGCTTCTCACGCCACCAGCGGACCGCGGCCCGATTCGAATAGATCAACGAAGATAGACTGAGATCCAAGGTCGCCCGCAGCCCGTCATCCGTGAGTTCATGCAAGGGCCCGTCCCCAAATTTCCGGCCACTTCCACCGGCCACATGATACAGGCCGTCAAAGGCGCCATATTTCAGGAAGCCCTCTTCGATCGCAGTGGCGGCTGTCGACGGGTCGCACGCGTCGCCCGCGAAAGCGTGACAGCGGTTCCCCAACTCAGACTGCGCTTCACGCACGCTATCGCGGCTCCGCCCCACCACGACCACACCCCGTGCACCGGCGGCCAGGACCGCGCGGGCAGCCGACAGGCCCAGCCCGGTCGTGCCACCGACGATCACGATCACTTTGTCTTCCAGCATCCTCATCATGGAACCAGTTCAGCAGCGGCGACAGACGATGACGAGACGCAACAAATCGGTTTTCTTTGTTTCCGATCTAGTAATTATCCTCTATGGACAGCTCACCATGGCCCGTCCTCGTTCGGCTCGAATCTCGGAGATCAAGACCAAGCTCATCGCGCGCATACGCGACGGGTTTCACCGGCCAGGTGAACTGTTTCTTTCCAACCGGGCACTCTCGGATCGCTACGGGGTGAGTTATCAGACGGCGCATATTCTGATGGAAGAGCTGGTCCGAGAGGGCTGGCTCGAACGCAGGCCATCCAGCGGCACCTACATCGCCGGGCGCGAAGAGAAGCTCATCGGCGTCCAACTGATCTTTTCATCCCGCGCACGCACGCCTGGCAGCTTCGGGGCGAACCTCCTCCAGCGCATGTCCCGCGCTCTAAAGGATGCCGAATTTCCCTCGGTGCAGACCTGGGCCGAAGGCAAGGTCCCGTTTCGAGCCAGACATCTTCCAGTGCTGTGGGAATGCAGCCACCTGGTTGAGCGCTTCACGAGTGAACGCAGGTTCTGTCTGTTGCTTCACGACGCGCCACCGCCGGGATTGGCGGCGAGTTACGTCGACTGCGTGAGGACGGATGACTTCTCCGGTGGTGTCTGCGCAGCGCAAGTTCTCATGCAGAGGCTACGCGACGCCAGGGGATTGGTTGTCCTTGCAGGTCCTAAGGAGGATCGCAGAAGCAGCCAACGAGTGGAGGGTTTCCTCAAGGTGGCGCCAGATGCCCGGGTCATCTATTCCGGCGGCTGGTTTTTGGAGCACGGGCGTGCCGCTGCCTCCGCTCTTATGAGCGAAAATCTCCGCGGCGTGTTCTGCTGCAACGACCGACTCGCACAGGGAGTGATTGCCGAGTTTGAAACCAAAGGCGTCCAGCCGATGCCATACGTGGTTGGTTTCGACAACGCGCCAATTGCGGAAGCGCTGCACCTGTCGACCATCGCAATTCCCTGGGAGCAATTCGCCGCGGAGGCAGTCGACCTCGCCCGGAATCGACTGAACGGTGCCACATCCCCGGCGCGGCAGATCATTCTGTCCCTGCGACCCCATATTCGCCTCACAGCATGAGACGGCGAAAAACCTCCGTCGCCCAATGCGCCCATCACCGGGCAGTCGAAGTCCGGCTCTGAGAAGTCACCTCATTTCCCCTGCGAGCGTGCCAATCGGCCAGGTCTGCGGTGCGATCCGAAGGCGACACGGAGACGTGAACCACTTTCCCATCGGCGTAGGAGCACTCGACAACCGTGCCTCCGGGCGCATGAAGTTTGAAGTCCACATTCCATTCCGACGGCCAAGTCGGGAGCAGAAGCAGCCTTTTCCCCGGAGTCTGCAGCAGCATTTCCTGAAGCGCGATCATGCCGGAGCCGCCCCAATTGTGATCCGGAGTCCAATCGAATCCCGGTCCCCAGAAGCTTGGGAAGCGCCGCCGTTGGCTTGAATCGAAATCATTGTTCCCTCGCGCATCATCCAACTTCTTCGAAACGTAATCCTTCGCTTCCGCGGTCAGCCCCAATCTCGCCATCCAAATCCCTTGCTGGGTCCAGCCATACCAAAGCGTGCGCTCCGGGTTCCAGGGTTTGTCGCCGGGGCGGGGCGCCGTCCAGGGCTCCGCACCGAGACAGGGATCCAGGCCGTAGGTCCAGGTGTCACGCGCAATATGGAGCCCGGGCAGGCCGAGTCCGTAAAGCCCGTAGGGGAAAACCGGATAAAGTTGAGGGACTTCCTCGTTGTGGATCGGTCCGGACGCCCCTTCGACCGGCGCGATCGTAAGATGTCCTTCGCGCTCCCGGAAATTGACACTTGGGAGCCGTCCGAGCCATCCCCGGTAACGTTCCTTGTCCGCCCCATTCACCAAGGTGTCCGGCAGGGCCAGCAACCCCTCGAGATTCACCCGTAGCGCACAGATCACGTCGGTTGGATTCCTTCCATAGTAGGTCTCAAGCGCCTGCGACGGATCGAGCACAAGTTTCCCGGCCCGATCCCAATCGCTCCCGGTCCGCTTGCGCTCCATCATGCGATAGTAGTTGAAGAAGAAATCGACCGACTTCTGCAGGAACGGCGCGTAGGGCCGCAGGTCTGCATCCGGGAAATAGCGGTGGTATTGCTGGATCATGTACGCCATTTCCAGCTGCGTCGTGTAATAATACGGAAGCAGATTCGCCAGGCCCCTCTCCTTTCCTGGGTATCGGTCCCCGTAGGGCGGCTCCCATCCGTAATGGCTTCCCAGCGGCAGCCCGCTGCTGTCGATCTGTTCGCCGAATGCAGCCCCTTCCACCCCCCAGGAAAGCCCGCGCTCGCGCCAGGGCGTTGGGCAGATTCCGCCGGTAAAACTCAAACTCGGGCTTCATCAAATCCACGTCTCCATTTCGCAGCATCGGCCAGTAGACCAGGCGCTGGTTCTGCCCTGTCCAGGCGCCCCATGCCCGGAAATCCGGATTGAAATACGACGGCTTGCCATGGTTGCCGTCCACGTAGGTCGGATCGAAGGTGAACAGACCGCCGTTGAACCTCGTGGGCCAGCGCCCAGTGACGTTGCAGGCGAGTTGGTATCGAAACAGCTGGAAATTCCGTCCCACCCGCCATCCCTGGTCAGAGGGCCCCGTGCCCGCATCGATGACGACATGGCTTCGTTGCCAGAACGCCCGCCACCAGGCCAGGTTCTCCCTCCAAGCCGCGGCATCCCCGCCCGCCCGGCTTGCGGCGAAGCGCTCAAGCTGTTCATTCCACGACTTGAGCGACGGATTCCTCTCGGTCAGCAGAAAGATCCTCACATGGTGGCGTCTCGCAGGTTCGGCACTCCGGAGAATCCACGATTTGTAGGGAGTGTCTGCATACACGCCCGCCCCGTTCCCCGCGTCGACCAGTCCGTTCCCGGTCATCAGCCCGCCGAATATCCGGTCCCGCGAAGGACTGACCAGCGAGGCCCCGGCACGCTCCAGCCCCTCGAGACGGACCTCCTTGTCGAACAGCAGGTCGGCGTTGTCGTTCTGATGCGCGAATTCCACCGACGAGCCTCCGTGGAAACCGATCCGGTCGGCGTACGAGTGCACTTCCCCGCGATACCAGAAATAGCCGAACGTCGACCAGCGGTTGTAATCCCACGCGCTGGGCTTTCCATCCTTGTCCAGCGTCAGGGGGATGAGGTGTGTCCGCGTACGCCAGGATTCGTACGAAGCCGTGAGCGTCGATGGCCGAACGGACTCGATGTCCACATGAATGACCGGACGACTCACCTCGATCCAGATCCGGCCCTTCACACCGTTGCCCCCGAACGTGACCGATCCATTCCGCAGCACGAGTTCCTGTTTCACCGCCGCCGGATCCGCAAACGGATGGCCGTTCAGGTGGAGCCGAAACCGGCCGCATTTCTGCTGTTGGTCGTTCTCGTCCAGATTGCCACTACGGTCGGCGTAGAAGAGAAGGTCCTCACCCTCTATCCAGACATTCAACCCGATGTCGCCTCCACCGCACGGCATCGAATCCCCTGAGTTTCTACCCGGGCCCGTCCATGACACATTGTAGTCGTCGAGCCAGGCGAGTCCACCTCTACGAGCCGACGCTGCCCGCAGCATTCCGACGGCGGCAAGGGCCAGGAATGAAATCCTTGCCGCAACTGAAAAACGGATGGGAGCTCTCTCGGAAGGCATGACTTGGGCAAGGTTGTATATTCGGGGTTTCCGTCAAAAGGAATATCGATGACTGGGCCCTCGATCGGTCCCGTTATTGAACCACTTCGATGCGAATTTTCCTAGGAACGATAGCTTCCAATGTGTGTATGTAATCGCCATGACCTCGAAAGTTAAGGCCCACAGCTGGCACACCGCACGACAACTCCACCAGATCCAGCTCCTGTCCTGCGATCTGAGCGAGCTGACCGCCTGGCAGAGCCCCAATCATGCGGCGCCCTTCTGGAGGTTGTATTGGCACAATCATGATGGTGCGTTCATCACTGTCGCCGGCCGTGCCCTGCCGCTGCGGCGGGGGGTGATCACGCTGATCCCGCCACACACGGAATTCTCGTCCCGGCTCACCCGCCCGGTCGAACAGTTCTTCCTGCATTTCCTGATCGATCCCTCCTTCGACAGCCCGCTTGGGAGGGTTTACCAGATACTTCCCGACCGCGACTTCCGCGACCTCCAAAAACGGATCATCGCCCTGCTTCGGTCCGACGCCTCGAACATCCATGCGTCGCTGCTCGCGCAGATCCTCGTATCCATCGCCCTCCTGCACCTTCCCGGGGAGCATTGGACTCAGCGCTTCGAGGATGCGCGGATCACCCGGGCAGTGACGGCAATCCGCGCCGCCTATCCCGGTTGGATCGGCAACACCGCGCTCGCCAAGCAGGCGTCGCTGCAACCCTCGAGCTTCATCAGGGTCTTCCGTACATGCACCGGTCGCACACCCGTGGAATTTCTGATGGGCCTCCGATTGGAGGAAGCCTGCACCATGCTCCACTATTCGGACGCCACACTCGAGGAGATCGCGGAGCGCGTCGGCTTCTGCGATCGAGCCCATTTCTCCCGCATGTTCAGCGCCCGAATGAACTGCACGCCCGCCAGGTACAGGCATTTGGTCAATTCCGGCGAACGCCTGCGACCCGACGCGCAGCGAAAGCGCCCGCAGGTTCCCAAAATCAGACACTGCCGGCCCGACAAATCAGCCAGATCTTTCCAATTGCGCACCCGCCGCGTTCGGATGGCAACGAACACCAACCCCGCGTGAATCACCCGCGATGACGATGTTCTGCGCAGAGGCGTCTGCGGTCTAGCGTTCGGCGCGCGATGCGAGTGTCAGCATGACGACTATGTCCGCCTGGCCGCTGATCGTCGACTCCTGGCACATGAAATCCTCTCGATCGTCGACAAAGACCGCAGCCGGGGTATCGAACCGCGCGAGCGTTCCGTCGCGTTCGGACTTGAAGTAACGCTGGAGCGAATCGTGAGTCTTCCGATCACCCGGCCCCTCGGAAACCGCGCCGGCGGGAAACACTCCGAGGAGCTCGTATGTCGGGTTGTAGATCTGGTGGACAGTGTTCGTCAGTTGCTCGGAGAAGAAGAAGGAGACGCCCCAGTTGTTCCGGCCAAAGGTATAGTCGAGCATGTGGTCGAACAGCCTGCCTTGCGCAAGGGAAGGAGCGACGCGCAACGACACGACCTCGGCGGCGTTTGCCGCACCGACCCAGCGATAGAGACTCCCCCACTCGTAATGACCGGGGATGCCCCATGGTCGACCGGCGCCCGCGGCGCGTTCGGCGTAGCGATCCACCTCCGCCAGCAAACGTTCCTTGGCCGTGGGATCGTAGTGCGACAGCACAAGATTCGCCAACCAGTTCCAATCGGCCCATCCAACCTGCTCTCCTGCGGGCGGCGCAAGTTTGATGGCGAAGTCGAGATAGCGGCGTTGGTGCGTCAACGCATACAACTCTGCCCCCGCCAGGGCCATTTCGTCGGTATCGATGGGATCGCGATAGAAGTCGTTCACTTTCCCGCGCTCGAATGCGGTTGTCACCGAGTCGGGTTGGAGCGCCCTTGCGAATATCGCGCGTGCCAGGCCGGCGTAACGCTCCGCGTCGGCAGTGCGGCCGAGTTCACGCCAGGTCCGGGCGCCGAGCGCGAGGGCCGCTGCTGCCGCTCCCATATGCGCGCGGGAAAGCGCACACAGCGCGGGGCGTCTTCCGTCGAGTCGATCGTCCTCTGGAAGGCGCCTCGGCTGTTCGTGGTCGCGCTCGTCACCGACCTGGATCACGAACGTGTTCGAGTCGGGAAACACGCGGGAAAGAAACTCGAGCCCGTGCCGTGCTTCATCGAGCACATCGGGCAAGTCGGAGCGACTGTTGACCCTGGTGAACTGCGCGGGATCGAGATGATAGGCCAAAAGCAGGTGGTAGGTTGTGTAGGCGATCTCCAGCGTGAACTTGATCTGGTCACCTGCGTCGTACCAGCCGCCGAGCACGTCGATCTTACGTGCGGGCGACGCGGGTTTCCATTTGCCGTTCGCCACGTCACCGTCGGGTATCCACACGGGTGCGTGAGCATCCCCGGGGTGCGAGAATCCGTGAAGAATGGTCTCATATGAACCCGAGCGGGCGACGCGCAAGTCGCGCACTGCCTCAGTCACAAAACGCAGATATGGCGCGTGGTCTATTTCAAACGCGGCCGTGACTCCGTCGGGCCCGATGAATCGATAGGCACCGATTTCGTGCAACGAAGAGAAATCCACGACGTAGTTGAACGCCATCGGTGTATTGTCGCCGCGACCCACAACGCTCGCACCGAATGTGCCCTTCAAAACAGGGCCGGTCCGGGCCCGCATCGTTCCTACGATCGGCACCGGCGCAGGGGTGATGCAGTCAATCCGCCACGCGAGGCCGGCGAGGTTGGAGTCGCTCATCGCTACGAGCGACTTCGGCTGGTCCGGTCGAAAATCCGCGTGGTTCCAGCGCAGGAATATCCCTGCACCGTGCGCGAGGGCCGACCCGGCGAGCAAGAGGCACATTATTGCCGCAATTTTCATTGCCTGAATCGGTGGACGGGAGACTTAGGCGGTATCACGGGTGGGGCCGATGGCCCGGCGACATTTTTCGGCGTCTCGGACAACGGAATTGCAGGAGGATGTGCGCCCTGTTGCTCAACAGCCTATTTCTTGGGCTGAATGAGGTGGACCCCGGAAACTGGACAGGAGGGATCGTTAACCCAAAGTCAGAGAAACCCACACGATCCACATGTCCAAGAAACGACGTCAGCACAGTCCT
>JAJXYI010000614.1 GCA_021780625.1 bacterium
CTGCTGGCCGTCCGTGTGGAAGGCGTTGCGGCGGTATCCACCGATCTCCGACACCGGTGCGAGCGATTTGCAGTCCTCAACCGTCACGCGGCTCGCGTCGGAACCGACGTTGACGGCCGAACTGGCAAAGTGGACCGCCGTCACGCCCGCGACCCAGGCATCGCGGACGTCGTCGAGATCGACCGCCTCCCACGAGTGCTGCTCGTCGAGCGGATTGGAGGGGTCAAAGGTGGACTCGCAGCGCAGGTTCTCCACGCCGACGTTGGAAAGCCGGTCCTTCCAGGTGAGGACGGCGACCGTCGCTCCACCGAAGCGTTTCTCAAGTGCGGTGGTGATGGGGGCATCGAGCGTGATCCGATGGCCGTCGACGGCCGTCACCGTGCGATCCCAGGAGAGTCCCATGGCGGGTACGCGCCAGATGAACTGCTGGCGCGCCGGGGCGACATCCATGCCAATCGCGTGAAGCCAGGCCTTGGTCGCGGGGCGCGCGATCTCCAGTTCCGAACCGGGCTGGATACCCGACGGGTCGGCCACGTCGAGCGTCAAGCTTCCGACCGGAACGCGGGTATCCGTCACCTCGGTGGCCTTCGACTCCGTGCGAGCCGTGGCGCCGTGGATCCAGATAAGCGGGCGTCGCCGGGTTCCGGTTGCGACGAGGATCGTGCCATCGGGGCCGGCGCCCGCGCCGCGCAGCACGACGCCACTTGCGGCAATGCGCAATTGTCCGGCGATTTCGTAACGCCCGGCCTCAAGTTCCACGGCGCCGCGGATTCCGCGGGCGTCGGCCGGGAGCGAGGACACGTAGTCGATCGCAGCCTGGATCCGAGCGCCGGCGTCGCCCGACACCGGGGCGACCCGCACGCGGGCAGGCACGTCGGGAAGCGCGACTCCGCCGCCGCCGTAACCTGCGCCCGAAAAGTCGGGGACCCGGTCGCCCGAGGCGTCGGTTTTGTAGAGGATCGGGGACCCGGGTCGTTTCTGGGAGACGACAGGGAGACGCTGCACGCCAAGAAGCGCCGCAGGAAGCGCGCAGGCAATCATGCCGGCGAGGCCGGTCCGGATGGCGGAAAGTCGAGGAACGTTCATTCGGATAAATGGGTTTTCAGGGAAGCATGGCCGTGAGCGGACCCAGCGTGGCGCGGTGGGCGGCGACTGCGCCGTCGACCAGGATGGTGAGGCCGGCACCCCGGCCGTATCGCGTGCCGTCGCGGTCCCACAGGATCGTCAGGTCGTGCCCGTGGTAGCGCACGCCATCCAGACCGAACCAGGACCAGGTGCCCGGCGGCAGCAGGGGTTCGACGTCGAGCTCGCGATCGGCCCTCGGCCTGAGGCCCACGATGCCCGTGATCACAAGATCCGCGAACGTCGAGTGGTTGTAATAGCGGCTGCGGGGGTTATCGCCCTTCAGCCAGGCGCCCGTCTTCTCGTCGAGATACTCGCCGATGTACGGTTTGCCCACCTTGTGCTGGGAATGTACATACGTCTCAAACGCGTCAAAATAGTCGCGATCCGTCACGGGTGCACCGGGGTAGTCGCGGAGCACGTTCTGGAGTGCCGTGAGCGTCTGCGAGGTGGCGAAGGGCCAGACCGCGCCGTCCCACTCGCAATGTCCGACGCCATGGCTGCGGAACTGCGGGCTGCGGCGCTCGGCGGTCGTGATGCCGAACGGGGCGCGGAAGCCGCGGTCGTCGGTGAATTGTTTCCATGCGACCTCGTAGCCCTTGCCCGGCTCGGGCAGCTCGAAATACCAGGGAATGAAACCGATTTCCTCGCGCACAGGGATCGGCTGGAGCTTCTCGTTCACCGCGCAGAAGAACTTGAGCTGCGGGTTCCAGAGCGTCTTCTCCACCAGCGTGCGGAGACTCGCGGCGCGCGCCTCGAATTCGCGCGCGAGGTCCTCGCGTCCCGCCAGGCGGGCGATGCGGGCGATCGCGACGGCATTGCCGTACATGTAGCTGTTGATCGTGGGGCGGACGTTCTTCACATGCCGGCCGCCGCTGATCGACTCCTCCATGGCGTCGCGCACGTCGTACTGCCAGAAAAGTCCGTCCGGCCTGCCCTGCTCCGCAACCCAGCGGTTGTAGTCCGCCACCAGGTCATCGACGAGGCCGGTCAGCTCCGGCGTGTCCTGGACCACCAGCCAGCGCTGCCACAACGCATAGTCGAGCCATTGCGAATACTTGTGGAGGAAGGTCTGCGGCCTGCCGTCGTTGCCCTGGAGCCAGTATCGGATGTATTGAGACGAAAACTCCGGGTTGCGCAGCCAGCGCGTCTCCATCAGGTGGTGACCCAGCGCGCTGCTGATCGGCCTGGGCTTCGTGATGAACTCGGTGAACACCCAAAGCCCGGTCTTCGGGTCCCGCTCGAGGTGCTTGCGCAGCGACCACCAGCGAAACCAATAGATCTCCTCGGTCGACGGGTCGGAGCACTCGAACGCCGGCACGTTTGCCTTCAACCACGACCACGCCTGGGCATTGGGCACCGCGTTCACGACGCCCTCGGGTTCCATCGTGTTGAATTTCGCGATGAACGGGGCGAACTCCGCCGGTTTCAGCACGTGCCAGCCGGCCACCGACCCGCCGGATTCCGCGGCAGTCGCGCCGGCGACGGACAGGGCCGCGAGTGCGAGAAGGGAGGCGATGCGGGGGTGAAGGCGCGGAAAAATCATCGGTCGGTGGGAGCGAGGTCGCCGGGCAAAACGGAGATTGGGAGGGTCGTTCGGCCGCACCGCACCATGACACCCGTGGGTTCCCTGCGCGAGACGACCGTGAAAACAAACCACTGACTATACCCTAAGGGGACGGGTAATACTGCCTCCAAGAACAAAATTTCCTCCCGTATCCTAACATGTCTTACCACACCGCCAGGCGCGGTCGTCCGCCCCACCGGCATACGCCCGTTCCGGGAGCCGCGAAACGCCATGGACTAACGCAATTCCGGACCCCGCCGCAATCCGGGCTCCAGTTGCGGATGATCGCGCCAGTCAGCAATTTTCGCACGCGGGTGCACCGCAGTTTCTTCGATTGCAAAGGCCCATTTTTGCCTCTGTGGCTGGGACGGAATCACCCCGTTGGACGATGAGTTTCGACCGCACCATCACCCTGCAACAGCCCCCGCGCATCACCTTTGGCGCGGGCTGCGCCGCGGACGCGGTCGCAACCTTCATCCGCGAGCGCTCGCTGCGACGAGCCTTCGTGGTGACATCCCCT
>JAJXYI010000217.1 GCA_021780625.1 bacterium
CTTTTGGACGAGGTTGCCGTGCTTGAAGGATTCGCCGGTGACATCCTCGCCGGGCTCGCCGACGTAGGCGATGACTACGCCCGCGTGGGCGATCGGCACCTCGGTCATTTCGACGGTTTCGACGGTGGCGAATTCCGGGTTGATGAAGTAGCGGCCGGCGAGCAGCACCTGTTCCTGGAGGCCCTTGAAGCCGCCGACGCGCACGAACGCATCGCCGTCCTGGAAGGAGTTGTGGCCGTCGACCGTGCTGCCGGCGATTTCGCCCGCGGGAAGGCTCTTGCCCTCCTTGGTCGTCACGATGCCCACGCGGTTTTCGGAAATCTCGAGCACAGGCGCCTCGCTCACGGTGAAGAGGGCGGTGTTCACACGGTAGGTGCCGGGCGGGATGACGGCGATCTGGGTGCCGCGCTGGCCGCCATTCTGGAGGAAGGCGCGGGCGTTCTGGTAGGAATCACAGTCCACGCGCTTGCCGAGAACGTGGCCCTCGGAGAGGGGTACGCCGTCGCGCGCTTCGACGACGCCGATCTTGCCCTCGTCGATCGTGACGAAGCCGACGGTGGAGACGGAGTACTGCCAGGGCCAGAGCCAGAAGTGCAGGCCCGGCGCGAGGGTATCCGCCTGGATGCCAGCCTCACCGGCGAGGGCGATGATCTTGCCGTCAGGAAGGCGCGAGGTTTTCCCCCCGAGACCGAATTTCTTGGTCACGATGCCAACGCCGTTGTTGGGGACGATGACCATGCCGAGGATTCGGATCAGGAGCCGATAGGAGAAGGCGAGCACGAGAAGTGCGACCGCCAACGCGAGCACGAGGACGAGTGCGGAGTTCATGTGGTGGATTGAGCTGGATGGCTGACGGCCGGGAAGCTGGCAGGGGGCCCATAGCGGGGCAAGAAATTGCGTGTTATAACACTGTCGTTTTATTCCATATATAAAACACGCCAATTTTAGCCATTGAGGCCAAGCCGATTTGCGGATGAAATCCCGGGCATGCCGAAGGCCAAATCCGTGACGAACGCCGAGCGCGCCTATCTCGAGAAGAGGCTGGCGCCCGTGCTGTCGGCGTTGCGGGAGGATGAGGATCTCCGCGAGGAGTTCCTGCTCTTCGTCCGGGAGCGGGGCGGCGGAATCTCGCTCACGCTGGAGCGCTTGAAGACCGTCTGGTGGCCTAGCCGCCGCTCGATGTACCCGGGATTCTTCGTCCTGGCCCTGGTGGATTTCGGGCTGGAACGGGGCCTGTATGCCCCGGGCAAGCGCCAGGCCTCGCACCGCAGTTAGGCGTCGCCGCAGGGCGGCGGTCCAGGGTCGGGACCGATCCGAGGGGCATACCGATCCAACTGGGTCACGTTTTACCTTTTACCGATCCAACTGGGTCACGTTTTACCTTTTACCTTTTTCCGGCAAATAGGTGCGGCGCGCGAACCGGCAGCCCGCGGTCGATCCAAGGGGGTCACGTTTTACTTTTTACCTTTCCAGGCCAGCCTGAGACGGAAGCAGGGGCGGTGGTTCAGACTCCCAGATTCATTCGAAAAGGTGCACCGGCAAGGTCAGACTTCGGGGTGGCTGGCACTTTCGATTTCGGATCGGCCTTACACCGAACGATAAAGGTAATACCACGAGAGCGCCGCGATGGAGGCAACCCCCAACGCGAGAATCAGCCAGCCATACCAGGGAGTGCGGATCAACGGTTCACGGGCGCGCGCCGCACGGTAAGCCACGGGATCGGTGCGGTTCCGTTCGATGATGTCGTCGAGCAACGATGCGAGCGCCCCGAAGGGCTGAACCTTGTCTGTCCAGAATACCCGCCCGGCCGTGGTGCGTAAATTGAGATAGGCGCCGCCTCTCGAGTAGCCCGTGGTAAGCACCAAGAGCTCTGAGAAAGGCAGCTCGACGACCGGCTGACGCTTATTGCCGAGGAACGCCGTTACGAACGTCAGATTACGAAAGACAACGACGCCGCGCTGACCATCGACTTCGATTTCAACGCCAACACGTCGGGATTTGCCGCGTGCAACAAGGCTCCTGCCTTGCTGAGCCATTTCGCCAACGAGGTGGCCAGCGGTCGGCTCAGAGGCACGTTCCACAGTCGCTCGAGCTCGCCGTCGCAGCGCGGACTGAATTTGGGCTGTCACCATCGAGCCGAAGCCGAAAACCATGAGCCCGAGCATGGCTTCTTCGCGGAGGCTCCAGTAATGATCGAGCTCACGCCGCTGCTCTATCAGTCCGGCAAGCGAGGTAGCGCTCGAGTTCTTCGCCTGTTCTTCCCGCCCGATTTCGCGATTGGAGCGGTTCATTTCGGGCTGGAGGAATTGCCTGGAATTCACATCGAGAGCGTGCCTCTGCTTCGAGACCATCACGGCCGCCCAAGTCCACATTGCCGCCAACGCGAGCACAGCAAGCAGGAAGAGGCGGTGAATTGAAATCTTCATCTCATCAATACGAACGCGGCCAGTGCACCTCGGAGCCATAAAGGGTCAAACTTGAATAGTCTGGTATTCAGGCGGATCGGAAAGGGACAGGCGGATTTTCAGGACGCCCAAATGGAGAACGGAGGACTTTCTATCCTCAGGACCTTCCGCTTGGCCTCCGGGCTTGCCGGCGGCTATGCGGCAATGCAGCATAGCGGCATGACGACCATTCCTATGTCCAAACGTGGCAGCCTCACGATCCCCCCCGCGCTCCGGCGCAAGATGGGATTGGACAAGATGCGCAATCCGATGGTGATCGTTGAGGAGCGCGACGGCGGGCTGTTCCTTCAACCCGCGGTCGCCCTTCCCATCCGAGACCTTCCCAAAAAACAGATCGAAGACTGGATCCTGCGCGACGAAGCCGACATGGCCGCCGTTCGCTCCAAATCGTCGAAGAGCAAAAGGAGGTGAGGCTCTTCCTCGATACGAGCGTCCTGCTTTCCGCGGCTGGATCGGCCCGCGGCGGATCGCGCTTCGTCATCTCCGAAGCGCCCGCCCGAGGCTGGACCCTCGTAACCGCCGACTACTGCATCGAGGAGGTCCACCGGAACCTCCCCAAGTTGGGCGCATCAGCGTCCGGTGCGTGGCACCAAGTTGTCGTACCGACGTTGGAGTTCACGACAGTCCGACTGGCCCTCGACCGGCCGTTGGTATTCCCGAAAGCGAAAGACCGACCGGTGGTGATCACCGCCCTGGCAGCCCGGTGCCAGTGGCTACTGACACTCAACCA
>JAJXYI010000303.1:0-444 GCA_021780625.1 bacterium
CCGTACAGCTCCTCAAGATGCCCGCGGATCTCGCGCACCGTCATGCCGCGCGCGTACATCGAGATGATCTTCTCGTCGAAGTCCGGAAAGCGCGGCTCGCAATACATGTCCGACGCCTTCCAGGGTGAGTTGCGCTTTCTCGGCATCGAGAGCTCCCCCGCCTTCGTGCGTGCGCCCGAAGGCAATGGCTGTGCCGAACGCTTCATCCGCACGCTGAAGGAAAATCTCCTGTGGGTCAGGACATTCCAGACGATCGAGAAACTGCGCCTCGCACTGCTCGAATTCCGCGAGACCTACAACGCCACTTGGCTGATCGAACGGCGCGGCTTCATCACCCCGCAAGCCGTCCGCCAAAACCAGCTTCAACGAGCCGCACTCGCGGCGTAGGCTTCAACCCGGTGTCTCAAAAACCGCGGCCGGTACACACCCGATATCGAGGCGGAG
>JAJXYI010000303.1:454-3193 GCA_021780625.1 bacterium
AATCGGGGCAGCTTCAGTCGGCTATGGGATGAAGCGAGGTGGCAGTGGCCATCGCCGCTGCGGCCGGGGCCATAAGTCCGGTAAGGGGGCCCAGGGACGCGCCCAGAGCTCAAGCGTCGAGCGATGGTTGAGCGCCTGGCTCACGGAATCGACCTGATCGTCGTAGCGGCTCCCCGGAAAGGCGAATAGCTCCGCCTCGAGATCGGCGAGCCAGGGCGCCCCCTCCAGCAAGAACACCTGCCCTGATTCGATCTTGGCGCTGGCGGCCGCCATGCGGGTCTGCTTGTCGTACTCCGGCTTCACGCCTTTCAGACCGCGCACCGTGCCCTTGAGCTCCTGCACCAGGAACGTACCCGAGCCGGCATCCTCGATCAGCACCTCATTGGCACCAAACTTCTGGCCCAGCTCCTTCACCTTTGCCTTCAGCGTGGGGTAGTCGACGCGGCCCCGCCAGACATCGCGGAGGTACCAGAGGGTCCCACTGATGAGCGCCCAGGTCGTGCACACCGACCAATCGTTTTCCGGTCCGCCCTTCGCTGCGGTATCCCAACTCTGGATGATGAAGGGTCGGCTCGAGGTTTCGGGCAGCAATTTGTAATATTTCAGCCAGGCACGCTTGACCATGGCACCGCCCGGCGGCACCGGCGCCTGCTGATATTGGGCGGAAAACAGGTCCGATCCGAGTTGGCGTTTGATCCCCTCTAGCACCTCCAGCGACTCCCGAGTGGGAGAGAGGACATCCCCGGCGCAGCGCAGGTGGAAGCGGCCGGGTGCGATCGAGATCTCCCCCGGCCCCTCCGCGATTGCGGGCAGCGAGAGAACCTCCCAATCGTCCGACTGGTGCAACAAGAACCCGGTAAGGTCATGCATGTGCACGCGTTGCATCACCACGATGATCACGCCCTCGAGCTTGCTGTCGAGGCGGGAGAGCAGCGTGTTGGCGAACCACTCATTGACGGCGTCCCGCCGCGACTGGGAAACGGCATCGAGGGGCTTGAGCGGGTCATCGATGATGATGGTGTCGCCACCGCGCCCGGTGAGGGTGCCACCGACCGAAGTAGCGAGCCGGAACCCCCGCCGCGTCAGCGCCACTTCGCTCTCGCTGTCCTTTATGCGGCTTATCCTGGTGTCAGCAAAAAGCCCCCTGTACCAACTGCTATTGAGGATGGCGCGGAAATCATTGGAAAACTTGTTGGCGAGCTCGCTTCCGTAGCTCGCGCAGATGATCCGCCGGGTCGGGTCATGCCCCAACAGGAAGGCGGGGAAAGCCACCGATGCCATGATCGATTTGAGTGAGCGTGGTGGCAGGTTGATAATCAGTCGGCGCACCTCGCCGCGTCGCACCCGCTCGAGTTGATAGGCGATCGCCTGAAGGTACCAGTCCGGAATGAAAATCTGGCCGGGGCATAGGGTGTTGAAGACCTTCTCGGCGAAGCTCAGGAAGTCGGTGCGGAGGATTGCGTTGAGCACTTCTTGGTCATTATTTGCCATCGTAACTCCCACCTTTCCGCTGAAAAGCGCGCGCCCCGGCATGAGCGGCCGTTCCGCTCTGTGACGCGACCGGGATATCCTTGCCTTTTTCCTCGGACTGCATCTTTTTGAGGTAGGCAGTGATAATTGCCTGGTCCTCGGCAGCGAGGTCGGTGACGGCGACGTTCTGATCAGCAACTTCGCCAGAGCGCTCCCATAGATCCAGGACCATCCGCATGGCGCGGTGATTGCCACGGGCGGCATCGTTGATCAGCTTCTGGATAAGGACTTCGAGCATCCCCATCTGTCGGGGGCGCCCATTTTCTTGCACGGTGACGCGCCGCGCGAACTTCTCCGTGAGGAGCTGGGCGAGGCTCTTGATCCCTTTCGGCCGGCCGCGAGGATTACCGCTCTGCCCCTTCCGGAAACGAGTATCGGCCGGCGGGCGTCCATACCCGACCGCATAATCACCCTTCGGTGGGCCGGATTTACGATGCGCCGTCATGGGCTTCGCCTCTTCATGGCCGCCCCTCCCGTCCCACGCCTACCGGATGGTGCCGCGGTGGCGATGCCGGTGCGCTCAGCGGCTACTTCTTCGAACGTGCGCTGTTCCCCCGCGAGCACCGCGTCAGCGCGCGTGAAGCCCTGCCAGCGCCGCACGGCGACGTCGACGTAGGCAGGATCGATCTCCAAGCCGAAGGCCTGGCGGCCAACCTTCTCCGCGGCGAGCACCGTGGTGCCCGAGCCGAGGAAGGGGTCGAGCACCACCTCGCCCCTCATGGAGCAATCCCGGAGGGCATCGGCCACGAGCGCCACGGGCTTCACGGTCGGGTGCATGGCGAGTTCGTCCATGCGGCCGGCGTGGAAGCTGTTGCCGCCGGGGTAGGTCCACACGTTGGATCTGGTGCGGCCGTGCTGGCCAAGGCCGAAGCTGTTTACGTGGTCGCCGGCGGCGATCTTGAAGACGCCGATGAGTTCGTGCTGGCTGCGGTAGAAGCTGCCCTGCCCTGGCGAGGTTTTGTTCCAGACTACGAGGTTCTTGTATTCGGAGAACGTCTTCCGCGCGGCCCGCAGCAGCTCGCCGATGTGGCGCCAGTCGATGCAGACGAAGGCGATCGCGCCGTTGGTGCAGTGCGGAACCACGTTCGAGAAGACGGCTTTGAGGAACGCGATATACTGCCGCTCCGTCATCTCCCCCGCGGCGAATGCGAACTCCCGGTGTTTTATCTGCCCCCGGCCCTGGACGTGGCCCCGGATCCTGACGAGATC
>JAJXYI010000156.1 GCA_021780625.1 bacterium
CAAGTCCACCGACCAGGTGATGATCGAGTCAAAGTTCGTCGAGGTGACCGACTCCGACGTCAAGAACGTCGGCGTGAATTGGAGTTCCCTGAGTGGATACAAGCTCAGCGCCGCGCCGGGAACCAACGGGCTCGCCACCTACGACCGTACGCAGCAGCAGGGACTTCAGAACAGCGGGAGCAACCAGTCCGCCACCAATACCAGCGCCAACACCGGACAAAACTCCGGCTCCACCAATTCGTCGAATGTGACTTCGACCAACGGCGCACTCAATTCCGTGTCGAGCACCGGGAGCACGGCGGGCACGAGCATCGACAACAGCAGCCAGACAACCGGCGCCCTCAATGCACTGCAGTCCATCGCCGGTGCCACCTCCACCACGCGCGCGCTGAGCGCCGTCTTCTCCGCCTCCGAATTCGACCTGGTGCTCAGCGCACTCTCGACCCTGCAGGGCACGCGGGTCGTCTCCAACCCGACCATCGTCACGCTCAACAACACCCAGGCGATGATCACCGTCGGCGAGAAGTTCCCGGTTCCGAAGTACACCTACAACCAGGAGCACGGCACCTTCGAGGTCAGCGGCTTCGACTGGCAGGATATCGGTGTGATCCTGAGGGTGACCCCGCAGGTCAACGCCCGCGGCTTCATCAAGCTGAGGGTGCACCCCGAGGTCAGCCAGCAGAACGGCGTCACCAGCTTCGGTGGCGCGGGCGGCGCCAACATCCCGATCATCGCGACCCGTTCGGCCGACACCGAGGTGTCGTTGAAGGATGGTTACACGATGGGCATCGGCGGCCTGCTCCAGCGCAATACGACAAAGACCACCACCAAGGTCCCGCTTCTCGGAGACATTCCGTTGTTCGGGAGGCTCTTCTCGAACAAGTCCAACAACGTCACGACTACGAACCTCCTGATCTTCATCACGGCCAAGATCATCTCGGCCGACGGCGCCTCGCCGGAACAGGTCTTCGACACGAACCAGCTCCGCGAGATGCGCCTGCGCCGCTCGGATCTCCCGGGCTATCGCGATACCAAGATCGACCCCTACGTTCCTGAACAGAAGGCTCCGGTGAAGCCGAAGAAGGGCTTCTTCCATTGGACCAGGTCCGACGATTCAACGACCGGCAGCCAGTAACGCACGCCACGCGCCGAAAACGTCAAACAGGCGAGCCTCATGAAACACCGGCTTCTCTTCCTCTCGTGTGGCCTCATGCTCCTGGCTCTGGCCACCGCGCTTCGCGCCCAGCAACAGCCCGTATTGTCTGTTGGCATCAACCAGGTCGCGGTCACCAGCACCGACAGCAACGGCAATCCCACCATCGAGCAATCCGTCTCAACCGTCACGGTGAGCTCGGGCGGCAGCGGGTATACGTCGACGCCCACGGTGACCATCACCGGCGGGGGAGGCTCCGGCGCCACCGCGCAGGCGCAGGTCAGTTCCGGACAGGTTTCCCAGATCAAGATCACCAATCCCGGCAGCGGCTATACGTCGATTCCCACCGTCGCGATCAATGGCGGGGGAGGCTCTGGCGCCACCGCCACGGCCTCGCTCGGCTTCTCGGTCTCCACCCTCAAGATCGTCAACGGCGGCAGCGGTTACACGACGGCCCCGTCCGTCGTGATCTCCGGGGGCGGTGGCTTGGGCGCCGCAGGCTATTGCACGCTTAGCGGCGCTGTCAGCGCTTTGACCGTCGCCAGCGGGGGCAGCGGCTACACCTCCGCACCCACCGTCACCATAAGCGGCGGCGGCGGCTCCGGCGCGACCGCGACCGCCCAGTTCGACGCCTCAACCGGTCAGGTGACGGGCATTACTTTGAGCGCGGGCGGCAGCGGCTACACCTCGACGCCAACCGTGACCTTGAGCGGCGGCGGCGGCTCGGGCGCCACGGCCACTGCGACCATCAACACCTGGGTCGCATCGATCACTCTCACCAACGGCGGCGGCGGTTATTCCACCGAACCGACCGTGTCGCTGACCGGCGGCGGTGGCTCGGGCGCCACCGCGGTGGCGGTCATCGGCTTCTCGGTCACCAGCGTGATCGTCGTGAATTCCGGTTCCGGATACGTGACCGCGCCGACCGTCACGATCTCCGCGCCCTCGTCGCCGAACGGCACTCAGGCCAAGGCCGTGGCGACGGTGGACAGCACCTCGGGCGACGTGAAGAGCATCGTGATCACCGACAGCGGCAGCGGCTACACCTCCGTGCCGTCCATTACGATCGCGGCGCCTCCTCCCGCGCCCTCCGGCACCACCGCCGCCCCCACGCCGGTGACCGCGACTGCCGGCGTGTCGGTGGGTTCGCTCTTTGTCACGCCCGCCCAAAACGAATCATACGGTCCCGTGGGGTCCTTCATCACCATCAC
Organism: bacterium; assembly: GCA_021780625.1. The sequence continues at coordinate 2,365 of JAJXYI010000156.1, forward strand.
CGCGAAGGCGATTGGAACGTTCCCGGTCGGCGGCTTCACCTACAAGTTTTTCGTCAACGGCGTGTCGATCGGCACCCCGCCCAACGTCGACGTGACGCAGCCCAACTCCGTCTCCTGGACGCCGCCCCAGCCCGGCGTGTATTACCTCACGGTCACTGCGACTGATGGCGCCAACAGCGCCACGTCCCTTGCGGTCCGATATCACGCGACGGGCACGCAGATACTGAGCCCCGTCGACAACACGCTTGTGCCCACCGGATCTTCCGTCGTCATTCAGGCCGCAGCCACGGGTCTGCCAAGCAGTCCCAATGCATTCATCAAGCACATCGATTTTTATGCGGATGGCGTGCTGCTTGGGTCCGACACCACCTATCCCTATTCGATCATCTATACTCCCGCCGCCACCCCCGCCACGCACCAGATCGAGGCTCGGGCGTACGACAACAACGAAAACCAGGTGTCGCCGAACGGCACAGCGGTGATGACTCTCCGCATGGTCAATGCGGTGGGCACGCCGCCGACCTGCAAGATCAACTCGCCCTCGAACAACGCGTTGATTCCGATCCCCGATTACACCGCCGCCGCCACGGCCAACATCCCGGTGTCGGTCGTTGCGGCGAGTCCCAACGGCACGATCGCAAAGGTTGAACTCTACGTGGACGGCGTCCTATTGGGAACCAGCACTACCTATCCCTACAATTTCCAGTGGCAGCCCACGGTCGTCGGCAAATACGGCCTCGTGGCCCTCGCGTACGACGACAAGAACAACGTCGTGGCGTCCTCCACGTCCACCAGCACCACCCAGACGCCGAGCCCCACCACGGTGACCGTCGCCGCACTGCCGACCGTGAACGTGGTCTCGCCGACAAGCAACGCGACCATCGCCGGCGGCACGCCTGTCCAGATACGCGCCTCCGCAAGCGACTCCAATCTCGACTCGGGCGGCAGTCCCGTCGGCCTGACCGTTCAGTTCTATGCCGACGGCACCTATCTCGGCCAGGCCCTGACTCCCGATTCGTCCGGCTATTATAGCATCAGCGCGATCATTAATCCGGGAACCAGCTCCGGCGGCAGCGGCGGCAGCAGTGGGAGCAGCGGCAGCGGCGCCGCGACGGCGACCATCACCGCGCTCGCCACCGATTCCATCGGACTCTCCAAGACCTCGGACCCGGTCACCGTCAACGTGACTACGGGCGGAGGCTCCTCCGGGGCGGTGATCGGAAAACCGCCCGTCGTTCAGATCACCAGCCCGACCGCCGGCTCCTCGGTCGGCGTCAACAGCGCCACGACCCTGACCGCCGCCGCGTCGGATCCGGACGGAACCGTGGTCTCCGTGCAGTTCTCCGCCAACGGACAGAACATCGGCACCGCAGTCACCGCCTATCCGTATTCCATCCAGTGGACCCCCACGACCCCCGGCCTCTACACGCTCGAGGCGGTGGCCACCGACAACGACGGCAATCAGACCGCTTCGTCGGCCGTGGGAGTCACCGTGTCAACCGGGTCCGCCCCGTCGGTGTCCCTTACGTCGCCCTCCGCTGGCGCGTCCGCGCCCGCAGGCACGGCCGTCGTGATGAACGCCACCGCCGGCTCGGCGAATGGTGCCATCAAATCGGTGCAGTTCATGGTGAACGGCGTACCCGTGTCCACCAGCACCCTCGCTCCGTATTCCTTCACGTGGATGCCGACCTACCCGGGCTCCTATTCGCTTTCAGTCCAGGCCACCGATGTCCTGGGCAACATCGCGACGTCCGTGCCCGTGCTGGTGCAGATCACTCCGAATGCCCCTCCGTCGGTCAATTTGACCCTGCCGTTGTCGGGTGCGACGGTGTCGGCAGGCGCGCCGCTCACCCTGCAGGCGGTGGCCACCGATGCCGACGATGGCGTGGCCTCGGTGCAGTTCCAGGCGAACGGCCTTGATGTCGGCAGCCTTGCGGCGCCGCCGTACTCGATGACCTGGGCGCCCGCCGCGGCGGGCACTTACCAGCTGACTGCCCTGGCGACGGATAACTACGGCAATACGACGCGCTCGTCCGCCGTTCAGGTCGTGGTCAGCGCCAACCAGTCGCCCGTCGTGACGATCACGCAGCCGGGCGCCGACTCGGGGGTCCGCGTCGGCTCCACGGTCCAGTTGGCGGCGACCGCGAACGATCCGGACGGCACGATCGCGTCGCTGGACTTCCAGGTCAATGGAGTGACGGTCGGAAGCACAACCACCGCGCCCTACCTTTACGCCTGGAAACCGGCGTCGACGGGAACCTACTACATCGCCGCGGTGGCCACCGACAATTCGGGTGCGCAGACCGTGTCGGCCGCGGTGCCCATCGTGGTGGCCGACCAGGGTGTCAACAGTCTGGATACCGTGTATTCGGGCACCTACAGCCTGGTTGGTGGCGATTCGGGGCAATTCGCACTGCTCAACGCGAAGGGCAGCGGAGGGGCGTTCATCGCCTATAGCACCACCGGCGCAGCCAAGGTTTACATGTACACAGGGCTCACGGTGAGCTCGGCGGGCGCGCTGACCGTTTCGAACGCCTCCGGCAAGACCGTGCTGAGCGCCCAGCTGAGCCTGACCGGGGTGCAGGGCACGCTCTCGCCCGATGGCTCGTCGCGGATGTTCATCGGTCCGGTCGACATCGGGGCGGACCAGTTCCCGGCCGGACTCTACAATGGCACGATCTCCGGAAATTCCGCGAGCTCGGTGGTCGGCATCCTCTCGCCTTCAGGTTCCCTGACGCTGGCGGTTTCGGACGGCACCAAGACGGACGCCGGCGCGGCGCCGGTTTCCAGCGATGGCAGCTTCTCCTTCACGACCGCCCAGGGAACGCAGGTGACCGGCAAGCTCAATCCTACGACCGGGTTCCTCACCGTGACCCTGGGGGGCACCCTGAGCGGCACGGTTGTAGCCGCGCGCTCGAGCGGCGTGGCGATCGCCGATGGTACTCTGCACGGCCTTTCCACGCGGGCTTTCGTGGGACCGGGCGACGGCGTCCTGGTGGCGGGGTTTATCGTGAACGGCAACACGCCGAAGAGTCTGGTGATGAGGGCGGTGGGTCCGTCGCTCGCCAACTTCAACGTCTCCGGCGTCCTCCCCAGTCCGCGTCTTCAGGTTTACGACCAGAGCAGCTCGCTGATGATGTCCGATGACCGCTGGGGTGGGGGCACTTCGCTGGTGAAGGCCCAGTCGACCGCGGGCCTTCCGGCGCTTGCCACCAACAGCCGCGACTCGGTGCTGCTGGGCTCGATCAATCCCGGCCTTTACACCGCGCAGGTCAGCGGCGTGGACGGTTCGTCGGGCGTCGCCCTGGTGGAGATTTACGATCTCGACCGGGATCTGCCCTTCACCGGCAATCGCCTCCTTGCGATCTCTTCGCGCGGGTGGGTGGGCTCGGGCGACGCCATCATGGTGGCCGGGTTTTCGATCACGGGAACCCTGCCCAAGAAGGTGCTCATTCGCGCCGTCGGCCCCACGCTCGCGAATTATCACGTCTCGGGCGTGCTCTCCGATCCTCGCATCGTGCTCAATTGCGTGTCGGCTGCGACCCCCTACGTGGTTCGGGAAAACGACAATTGGGAGACTGGAAACGATCCGGTGATGCTCGCGCACGCGGCCGCCGAGGTCGGGGACAGTCCCCTGCCTGCCGGCAGTAAGGATGCCGCCATGCTCGTCGTCCTGCCGCCCGGCAGCTACACCGTGGAAACGTACGGCGTCGGAGGCGCAACCGGCGTGGCGCTCGTCGAAGTGTACGAGGTTCCGTAAGGTCGGAACCGAACGATCCGGACGTTGAATCCGACGTCCGGGTCCGGCGCGGAGCCGGCCCGAACACCACGCTGGCGTTTCGACGCGAGTTCCCCAAGATGCCGGGGTCTATGTCGGCCGACCCGTCCATCTCAGCCCTCGCGCCCGCGAATAAACCGCTGTTCGGCGAGGTGTTCACGCACCTCAAGCCCCACATGGCGGCGCTCGACCGGCTGCTCGCCGGCCAAATCGCGGAGTTTGAACCCGAGATCCGCGCGATGGCCGACTACTGCATAGACACCTCCGGAAAGCGGATCCGGCCCGCGCTGGTTTTCCTCAGCTCCTGGCGCGGCGACCACGAACCCGCCGCGGACCTCGTCAAGGCCGCCGCCGTCGTCGAGCTCGTCCACCTCGCCACCCTGGTGCACGACGACATCATGGACGGCGCTGACGTGCGCCGGAACCGAAAGACCGCCGCGCGCGCCTACGGCTCAGCCGCGGCCGTGCTGCTCGGCGACGCCCTGTTCGCACATGCGCTGCACCTCGCCTCGCAGTACCCGACGCCCGAGGTCTGCCAGGCGGTGTCGTCGTCGACCCGCCGCGTGTGCGGAGGGGAGATCATCCAGACCCTGCGGCGCGGCACGACCAACGTCAGCCGCGAGGACTATTACCGGGTCATCGATCTCAAGACCGCCGAGCTCTTCCGCGTCTCCTGTTTCCTCGGCGCCCGCCTCTCCGGCGCGGCCGCCGCCGTCGTGGAGGCCTCCGCGGCGTTCGGGCGCCACCTGGGGATTGCGTATCAGATTTACGACGACCTGGCCGACTTCTTCGGCGAGGAGAAACGGATTGGCAAGACGCTCGGGACGGACCTCGCGAGCGGAAAGCTGACGCTTCCGCTCTTCGTCCTCGCCGACCGCCTGTCCGCCGAGGAGCGGTCGGTCCTCATGGAGGAGATCCGCGGCGAGCGTCCGGCGGAGCTCGACGCGCGGCTGCGCCAGATGCGGGAGCTGGGTGTGTGGAACGCCGTGGCCGACGCGATCGAGTCTGAACTCGGGCTCGCCGCCGCCGCGCTCGCCCCGTTCCCCGCTCATCCGCCGGTCGCGCTGCTCATGCATCTGCGCGAGGTGCTTCGCGGCCAGGTGGCCTCCCTGCGCCCGGCCGACACCCGGAACTGAGAGTTCGCACTCTCCGCAGCAGTCAGTTTTTGGAGTGCGGAACCTCGGTTCCGTCCCGCGCGTGCGGGAACGCGAGTCTCGACTCGCGCCGCATAGCCGCGTGAAAGTTCGCCGCAAACCAAAGTGGGCAGCGACAAGCTTCCGCCCGTTGTGGAGTGCGAGGTTCCACCTCGCCCTGCGCGGGAGGCTCCGCCTCCCGGCCCAGCCCGCCCAGTCCAAGCCCGACGGTATTCAGTTTTTGGAGTGCGGAACCTCCCGAAGGCCCCGAGCCTGCCGAGCGGGGGTTTCGTCCCGCGCGTGCGGAATGCGAGTCTCGACTCGCGCCCCCTCTGCCATCCATCGGCAAGTTTCGGACGGAAACGAGGATGACAAAGAAGGCCGGGCCAAGCGATCAAACGAAGTCACCGAGCCAAAATCGACTCACCCAAACGGTGAATAAATCAGGGACCTCTCAATTCAGTGGTAAGCGGTTTGGGCTTTGTTCCCTTCGTTGCCTTCTGTTCCATTCCATCTCCGAGTTCAGGTCCACCCGTCCTCCATCGACAAATTTCCGACCTCCGACCTCTGACCTCTGACCTCCGACCTCCGACCTCTGACCTCTGACTTCTGACCTCTGGCACCTGGCTTCTCCCGTGATTGTCTCCATGCCCTCCGCCTGTCCGCCGTAGCCTTGGCGAAGGTCGATGCCTCGGTGGTTCATACCCAATCGCGTTCACCGATCCGCAACCGAAATCTCATGCCACACACTCCGGAAGAACTTGATCGAGCGCTGGCCCAGCTGGGACCGTCGCCGGCGGGCGCATCGACCGTGGATTGCGTCTGCGTGCGGCCCGGCCCCGACCTGCGCGAGTATCCCGCGGTGCTCGAACTCACTGCCGCGCGCGGCGCGGTCGGCGATCGCTGGGAACGCCGCACGTGGATGTACCTGCCGGACGGCCGGCCCGACCCGCGCGTCCAGGTCGCCGTCTGCAACTCGCGGATCATCGACCTCGTACGCCGACTCGCCGGCACGAGGCATCACCCGGGCGACACCCTGATGGCAGACCTCGACCTCTCGGAGGCGGCTCTGCCGGTCGGCAGCCGGCTTCGGGTGGGCACGGCCGTGATCGAAGTCAGCGACGTTGAGAACGACGCCTGCGCGAAGTTCGCACGGCACTACGGCGAGTCGTTTCTGCACTGGATACGGCTCCCGGAGAACCGGCATCGGAGACTGCGCGGCTTGTTCGCAAGGGTCGTCCAGGATGGCCAGGTGCGAGTCGGCGATCCAATGGGCCGCGCCTGACGCCGGAAGGGGCGTGCCTTTCGTCAGTCCGGATTCCGGCCCGTTTAAGCCTTGTCGTCCTCCGTCGCGACCCGATGGAGAAGTACCAGAAGCCCGAGGCACAGGACGGCCACGCCGACCGCAAAGCCCGGAATCGCTGCCGGAAAAACCAGATGGCCGGCTTCCCAGGGCATGGGCCGGGCGGCGAGCATCCACACGGCGAAGAACCAGACGAGGTGCGCGCCAAGGATCAGACGCGCGAGCCAGCGAGGATAGGCGGCAAGCCCCAGCGCCACCGCCGTGAACAGGCAGGCGCCGGTGAAATACGAGCTTTGGTGAATCACGGTCGTCCCGGCTCCGAACATCAAGAGGCACCAGACCACGCAGGAGGCGCCGGTGAACGCCGCGGTTCGGCGCACCGCGAGTTCGAGCGGCGAGCCGCGCCGCCTCGTCATCAGCCAAAGCGCCCCGAGTGCGCCGGGCAGCAGGCAGGCCAGCGTCTGGCCATAGTGAAAGAAGCCGGCGATGCGGGAGGTGTTCGTGAACACCGCAAAGGCATCGCGATAGCGTCCCTTTCGCGCCAGCCCCGCGGCCTGTGTGGTGTTGTCCCACCATCCGGCCTGCCGGCAGAACAGCGCCTCCACGTTCTGGACCTTGTTGTGAAGGAGCGTTCTCCAGGGCGTCTTTTTATAGGCCTCCCGAATGACGACGAGGCTCGGCCTTGGGTCGATCGCCGGATGGTCGGCAAGGTGGTAGGCGATGAGGCGGTTGCCCGGAGGGTCGGCGAATTTCTGATACAGGGTCCAGGGCGTCATCACGGCGACGGCCGCGACCGTGCCGGCCAGGAAGGGGCGCCAGCCGGGCAACCCCCGTTGCACGAGATAGACGGCCGCCATGCCCGCGATCCCAAACGCGCTCCCGCCGTGACCGAGCATGCCGAGCGCAAGGCACGCGGCGGCGAGCACCGCATTCCGCACGGACAGGCCGCCGGAGTCCTGGTCGGCCCACAGCAGCGAAGCGGCGGCGAGCAGGTAGGCCGTGGGCAGGAGTTTGGGCCAGTAGAAGATCGTGTTCAGGAAGAAGAAACCGGAGAATACGCAGGCGACCAGCACCAGGCTGCGCTGCCACGCGTTGAGCGGTAGGCGACGGAGAAATATCCACAGTCCAATCCATACCCACGACTGCACGGCCATGCCGACGAGTGCCGCCCCCAGGTCGCCCGATGCGAAGGGCCAGACCAGCACCTCCAGCGCGGCCTGCAGCGGGGGGCGATCGCTCGAGAGCCAGTCCAGGTAGAACGGACGCAGAGGCAGGCCCTGCGCGATGATGTCGGCCAGTCGGTGCGGCAGAATCGGATCCGCAGGCAGGTTCGCCAGGATCCGATTCATCGGGACGCCTGCGGGCGATTCCAGACCTCCGTAGAGAAAGGCGCCCTGGCTGTAGAACAGGCAGACGAGCAAGGCGATCAGGAGCGGCACCAGGAAGTCGCGATCCGCGGCAAGCCGCGCGAGTGTCTTCCAACGGGCAACGCAGAGCGCTGCGGCGAGCGCGAGCAGGGTCCAGGAGAGGCCCGTGACGAGCCCGTGATGGAGAAAGACGGCGAAGAAATCGAGATAGGCGGCAAGGCCCGAGACCACGAGGGCCCACACCCAGCGGTCAAGGGAGTCGCGGGCAGGCGCGATCGAGGCGACCGCAAGGCCCGGAAGCAGCAGGCCCGCGAATATCAGCGCCTGAAACAGGGCCAGTTTCAACGCGGCACCCAAACGTGACGTCGGTTGAAGGGGCGCGCTGATACCTATCCAGCCTCCTCCGGCCTTGGTGTGATCCTCCGCAACCAGAGTCACGGGGTGCCCTCGCCAGCCGTCAGGCAGGGTCCACCGAAGCCGGACCCAGCGGTCGGCAGGCTCGGAGCGAACCCGAAGGTCCAGACGCACGCCGTCGCTTCGAACCAGATACAGCGACACACCCGGGTTTCCGGGAAACCCGGCCACGCCGAGTTCGAGGATGTGGGGAGCGGCGAACGGTCCGACTTGAAGCCGTCCCTCGCCGGCGTCGCCATCCCGCCGCGAATCCCAGACCTGAATCGCCTTTCCCAGCGCGTGTGCCCCCGCCGGATCCACCCGGGTTGTGCGGGAGAAATCGCCTTCGAGCCTGACGGCTGGATCCGCTTGGACTCTCGCCGCCGCGACGACGAACAACGCCATCATCACCAGTCTGACGACACCGCGCAGAGTCATAATCCGGCCTCCGGGAGCGGGGGATGACTAGGGAGCGACATGGAGTGGGTCATGTTGGATCGAAGGGCGGACTTGGGCAGGACGCGACAGGTGCGAGCCTTTCGGAGAGCATCATCTGCCGCAAGCACTTGGCGGTGGGGGTATTGATCTTTGACTCCGCCGAGGGGCAGCCTACGCTCGGTCCGAGACCCCAGCCTTCAACTCGCGCTCAGCCAAGCGCCTTCGCTCATCGAAAGCACAAATCAAGTACAATGCCCCATGACCGGCATGAAGGCCTCGAATTCTAGCAAAAAAACGGCCTGACCCGAATGGCTCCTAAACTCAAAAAGGTAAATGGTAAAACTTGACCCCATAGGATCGACCACCGCAAGTTCGCCCCAGAATATCGGCTCGCGCGGCGCGTTTCTCACCGTGGCTGCCGGTGTGACTTATGAGGGAATTACCGTCGCGGGTGTAGACCAGAACGTATTTTTTAATAGTAGCCACTTTAGCCCTAGTGCCAATCCTCCGGATTTTTCCCTGTTTACCGGCTCCACCGATTTTTCCCCGACAAAGCCAACCGAGATTTTCGAACCGGGAGCACAAAAAGGTATCTCAATCGGGATACAGTTCCCGACGGTGACGAAAGTTACGCCCGCGCTGCCGGATGGGTTTTCACCCGGCGGTGGCAGCTTCGGAGGATACGGTGCAGGTGGTAGTTGGTAGGCAATGAAAACGGTAATCAAAGTCCTGATACTTATCGCAGTTGTGGCTGCTATTGTCGCCGTGACCGGGTTGGAGCATGGTGCGTATGTAGGGAACCGGTACGTAGTGACGTATCATAGCGCTGGCGGCCGGGTTATTGCTGCGGTTATTGGCGTGATTTGTGGCATAGCGGCTTACGGCTGCATAAAACGAAGGATGTATGCTTGGAGGATCGTAACGGGCTTACTTGTCTCAGTTGCTACTTACGGAGCTGGTTGGCTGATTTGGGAAATAGCGATGATCAGACTGGATTCCGTAGATGATGTGCTAAAGGTTTTGGTGGAGGGTGCTGAAGTCGCAGCTACGGTCTGGTTTTTGATAGGTTGGTGGTTGCCGCAGAAAGAAGGCTTCAATCGAGCAAAGCAAGACGACGATGCATGAACTCCAATAGCCCCAAACAATGCATATACCGCAATAGCCGGAGGAGCTGGGGTTGGATTTGAGCATCCATCAGGGCATTTCTTCACTGGGGTTCGTTCTGCTGACGGCACTTACCAGATACTGGACTATGGCGCCGCAAGTCGACCGACACGCGACTATCTCAATGCGTTGATTCAATGGAACTCTACAGCAAGCATTGTGACGTTAAATGGAGATTCGGAATATCAGGCATGGCTTAAGTCGGGTGGCTACGTGTCCTATTCGTCGCCAATTTCGCAAGCACAGGGGTTCGATCCGGGGAGATAGGTGACAAACAAACCGGGGTGATAGGTTACACTCTTGGGCAAAATGCCCTGGAAGACCGTCACACCCATGGAAGAAGTCATACGATTCGTCGCGCTGGCGCAAACCGACCGGTTTACGATCACGGACCTGTGCGAGCAATTTGGGATCAGCCGTAAGACGGCCTACAAGTTCCCGTGTGGCTACTCGAAAACAAGCTCGGCAAGTGACGCGTTGCGTGACGTCACAACCCGAGGTTTCGTTCCAGAGCGGGAACAAAATAGATCAAGAAGCACGGAGCGGCGAGCAGCGCCGTCCACTTGCTCCTTGCCCGCGCGCAGGCAATACCGGCGAGCACATCGGGAAGATAAAGGAGGCTTCTAATTACGATTTCAGAGCGACCGGATACTGAGCCTCCCGCGCTCATTGCCATGTTCGTGCCATACCCGACAACGATCGCCCCCACGACAGGTATTGCGACCAGACCGGCGATTGCCGCCAGTCGAGCAAGGAAGTCTTCCCGCATCACCGGCTGTTCCTCGGTCGAACGACGCTCCGGGTGTTGCGGTTTGCGCCTCCATACCCGGTAGATCACCGCACAGATGACGGTGTGGGCTTGCCTCGAAAAAATGGACAGAGGGCTAGGCGGCCAATCTGTCTTTGTTTGAGTTGATTTTTTCGAATGCCACAGGGGAGAGATAACCCAAGGAGCTGTGGCGCCTGTTCGGATTATAAAAG